>NZ_JBSGTS010000004.1:161202-392038 GCF_053607525.1 Kribbella sp. NPDC055110 | reverse complement strand
CAAGACCCACCCGAACCAGCCTGTAACACTCCCCATTCGGAGCGGATCGACCCGCGGATCGACCCGCGGATCGCATCTTTGAGAACCCACCGACCGTTCTCGGGACCTGACAATGGTCGGTGGCTTCTCAAAGATGGAGCCCGCGGCCGATTCCGGTGGTTTGGGGAGTGTTGCAGGCTGATTCGGGTGGGTCTGGCTCCCCACACCGGTTTGGGGAGGCCCGAGTGCCGCGAATTCCTGGGCGTGCGTCGAACCCCGCCGAACTTATGGCACGAACTTCCGACTCGGGACACCAGTACGAGTCGACTGGGTTGGGCGGTCCGCCGCTGGTGCATGGCCACAGTCCGGGGTGGGTGGGAGTGGCGCGCAGCACGGCGACGGAGGAGCCGCGCGTTAGCGCTGCGTGGGCTCGCTACCTCCTCCTCGCCTGTCTTCCTCAGCTGGTACGAGTTCTCTTGGCTGGTAGCCGCTGGACAACTGACCCGGAGTAGCCGGAATACTGACGGCATGCTGAACTCCGCACTGCGTAGTCGGGCCGAGTATGCGGAACTCGGTGCCGACGGACTGGCCGCGCGTACGTCGCCCGAGCGGGACGCGCTGATCGTCAAGGCGGTGCAGGAGCTGCTGGAGGGACGCGAGACGGTGCTCGACCTGTGCTGCGGGTACGGGCGGGTCGCGCTGCCGCTGCGCCGCGCCGGCAAGGTCGTGCGCGGGCTGGACATCTCGCCGAACCTGCTCGAGGCCGGCCGCGCGCAGGCCGCCGAGGAGGAGCTCGCGATCGACTGGGCGATCGGCTCGATGACCGATCTGCCGTACAGCTGGAACTCGTTCGACGCGGTGATCTGCCTGTGGACGGCGTTCCACGAACTGTTCGCCGAGGACGAGCAGATCTCCACGATCTGCGAGATCTCCCGGGTCCTGAAGCCGGGCGGGATCGCGATCATCGAGGGCCCGGTCTGGGGGCCGGCGACCGCGGCCGAGATCGCCAACGGGATGCGTCAGGGACCGGAGCACCGGATCGTCACCACTGAGCACGACGACGACCGCAGCAGCGTGCACTTCATCCACGACGAGATCAGCTACGGCCGGCTCTGCGCGGCCGCCGGAATCGATGACTACAAGGTCTACAAACGTGACTGGGGCGGTCGTCGCCGGCTCATCCTGGAGATCCACCAGCCGACAACTTCCTGACATGTCAACAGGAGCAGATCCCCACTCCACATTGGGGATCTGCTCCTTATAAACCCGAGTGTAAAACCCTTCCCGGCAATTCCGGAAAACTCAGCTTTTTGCTTCGAGATTCAGCAAGAATCGTTTTGCGTCCAGCCCGCCGGCGTACCCGGTGAGCGCGCCGTTCGCGCCGACAACCCGATGGCAGGGCAGTACGACGCAGACCGGGTTCGCGCCCAGCGCCGTACCGACCGCGCGGGCCGCCTTCGGCTTGTCGATGTCGGCGGCAACGGTTCCGTACGTCGTCGTCGCGCCGTAGATCGTGTGCGTCGGCAGATCGTTCAGCACGAGCCGCTGGAACGGTGTCGCGAGCACCAGGTCCACCTCGACGTCGAAGGCCCGGCGGTCACCGGACAGGTACTCGTCGAGTTGCCGCCGTACGTCGTCCAGCGGCCGAGGCTGCCGTAGTACCCGCGGGGACACGGCCCGGGCGAGCCTCGTGGTCATGGTCTCCTCGTCGTCGAACGAGCTGGCGACGACGCGTCCGTGTGCGATCGCGAGCAGCATCGTCCCGATCGGGGTGTCGTGCAGCGTGTAGGCGACGTCGGCGTCGGGCAGGACGGGCGGCTTCAGGTCAGGGGTGCTGAGCCGGGTCAGCCGGCTCTCGAGATCAGTCATCGTGTACTCCGAGTTTCGTGCGCAGGGTCGCCAGCGCGTCGCTGACGAGCCGGCGCGACGCGGCGGGCGTGGTGTCCAGAGCGGCGGCCACGCCGTGGTGGTCCAGGTCGCCGACGTACTTGAGCGTGATTGCGAAGCGTTGCCGCTCCGGGAGTTCGTTGACCGCCCGCCACAGGCCGGGGTCCGGCCAGGCCGCGGCCTCCGGTCCGTCGACCGCGACCGGCGGCGCCTCGTCCAGTGGGCGCTGCGGTTTCCGCGCCCGGTGTACGTCGGTCGCGCACCGGGCGGTGATGGTGAGGAGCCAGCTGCGCAGGTTCTTCGCCGAGGCCAGCGTCGGGTACGCCGCGTACGCCTTCTCCCAGGCGCGCTGCGCGACGTCGTCACCGTCCTGGCCGGCCATCGCCCGCGCGAGCCTGGCGACGTCCCGCCAGTGCGCGTCGATCAAGGCCTGGAACGGCGGCAATCCGACCTTCTCCCGAACCATCACGCCAGTAGAACGCACCGACCATCGATCGTGTGAGGGCAAGTCGACGGCGTGTCGTCCCACCCGGTGGTCGGTTTCGGACACCCGTCCCGGATGGCGAGATTGTCGAGTTTCTCGGTAGACATTGATGTGAAGATAGCTGACATGACGACGACCCTCCTCACCCGCCGTCGCGTCATCGACCTGCTGCGGACGGCGAGCGCCACCTGTCGGTGACCCGTTCCCTCGCTGCTGCCTGCATGAGGCCTGTCTGATCCCGCCTCACATCACCTGTGGTCCCTGCCCCGTTCCGAGGGAGAGACATGTCTGTACCTGCCCTGAATCGTCCTGCCTTGTCCGTCGTACCTGACCGTTCCGAGGAGCGGATCGTGGACGCCGACGTCTACCGCTCCGTGTTCCGTCGCCACGCCGCCGGCGTCGTGGTGATCACCGCGGACGCCGGGCACGGCCCGGTCGGCTTCACCGCGACCTCGCTGGTCTCGATCAGCCTGCTGCCGCCGCTGGTCTCGTTCGCGATCGCGACCAACGCCTCCAGTTGGCCGGCCGTGAGTACGGCGAGCAGCGTGGTGATCAACTTCCTGTCCGCCGACCAGGGCGCGATCGCCGGCCGGTTCGCCACCAGCGGGATCGACCGGTTCGCCGAACCGACCCGCTGGTCGCGGCTGGCCACCGGCGAACCCGCGCTCGACGACGCCCCGAGCTTCCTGCGCGCGCAGATCGCGCACCGCTTCGCCGTCGGCGACCACTACCTGGTCGTCGCCCGCCTCGCCACCCACACCGAACGTCGTGAGCACGAGCCGCTGCTCTACCACGACGGCCGCTACGCGAAAGCCCACCATGTCTAGAAAACGCCTCTACTCCGCCCTCGCCCTGCTCGCACTCGTCACCGGCTGCGGCAGTAACGCCGCCGCCGGCGACTCCTCGAAGCTGTCGCTCGACGCCCCGCTCCCGACCACGGTCCCGGACGGCGCCAAGATCGTCGTCGGCGATCCCGCCACCGAGGTCGCGCTGAAGCTCTCGGGTCAGTACGACAAGGTCTCGAAGTACGTCCAGTTCGCCAACCTGAGCGGTGGTCCGCAGACCACCGAGGCGTTCCGGGCGCATGCTCTCGACCTCGGATCGGTCGCCGAGATCCCGTCGATCCACGCGACCTGGACCGGTCTGCACGTCAAGATCGTCGCGTCCAAGTTCCGGCAGGACCCGATCAGCCACCCGATCTACAAGCTCGGCGTCGCGCCGGGGGTGTCAGTGAAGACGCTCGGCGACCTGCGCGGCAAGAAGATCGCCTACAGCCCGGGACAGGCGCAGGGCGCGCTGATCCTGAAGGTGCTGAAGAAGGCCGGCTTGACCAAGGAGGACGTCAAGCTGATCGAGATCCCCAGCACCGGTGACGTGTACACGCAGGCGCTGGCCGGCAAGCAGGTCGACGTCGCCCCGATCGGCGGCGTCCAGATCAAGCGCTACCTGACCAAGTACGGCAAGGACGGCGCCAGCACGATCGACCACGGCCTGCGCGACGACGCCGGCCACCTCTACGGCCCGGTCGAGTCCCTCGAGGACCCGGCGAAGGCCGCGGCGATCCGCGCGTACGTCGCTGCCTGGGGCGTCGCCCAGGAGTGGATCGACAAGCACCCCAAGGAATGGATCCAGGGGTACTACGTGAAGGATCAGGGCCTGAGCGCCGCCGACGGGCAGTGGCTGGTCGACAACGCCGGTCACCCGGACATCCCGGCGGACTGGAGCGACGCGATCCAGCGGCAGCAGGAAACCATCGAGCTGCTCGCCAAGGAGACCGGCAACAAGGTGATCCAGGCGAAGGACCTGTACGACCTGCGGTTCCAGACCGTCGCCACGGACGCTATCAAGGCAGGCGTCAAATGAGTGCGACCACGCTTCCCGGGCTGCGGTCGCGCACCGCATCGGCTCCCGTCGTACGGCGTCGGCGGCTCGGGCCGGGGAAGCCGATCAAGTTCGGGGCCGCGATCGGGCCGGTGCTGCTGCTGGTGATCTGGAGCGTCGGATCGGCCACCGGTTGGATCGACCAACGAGTACTGTCCGCGCCGTGGACCGTGGTGACCACGGCCGGCGACCTGATCGCGGACGGCCGCCTGCAGTCGAACCTGTGGACCTCCGCGCAGCGGGCCCTGCTCGGTCTCGCGTTCGGCATCGTGCTGGGCGTGGTCCTCGCGCTGATCTCCGGCCTGTCCCGGCTCGGTGAGGCGGTCCTCGACGGTCCGGTCCAGATCAAGCGCGCGATCCCGTCACTGGCGCTGCTGCCGCTGCTGATCCTCTGGCTCGGCATCGGCGAGTCGATGAAGGTCGTCACCATCCTGCTCGGGGTGTTCATCCCGATCTACATCCACACCCACAACGGCCTGCGCACCATCGACAGCCGGTACGTCGAACTCGCGCAGACCGTCGGGTTGTCGCAATGGCAGTTCATCCGGCGCGTGGTGCTGCCGGGCGCACTGCCCGGGTTCCTGCTCGGGCTGCGGTTCGCGGTCACCGGCGCGTGGTTGTCGCTGGTCGTCGTCGAGCAGATCAACTCCACCAGCGGCATCGGTTACATGATGGAACTGGCCCGCACGTACGGGCAGACCGACATCATCATCGTCGGCCTGGTCGTGTACGGCATCCTCGGTCTGCTGTCCGACGCCGTCGTCCGCCTGATCCAGAGGAGGGCCCTGTCATGGCGACGAACGTTGGCCTCGTAACTGTCCAGGTCCGCGACCTGGTACGCCGGTACGACGACCGCGCCGTCCTGGACGGAGTGGACCTGGACATCGAACCTGGTGAGTTCGTCGCGCTGCTGGGCAAGAGCGGATCCGGTAAGAGCACGTTGTTGCGGGCCCTGGCCGGTCTGGATCACGACGTCGACGGCTCCGGTGAGCTCGCCGTACCGCAGAACGTCTCGGTCGTCTTCCAGGACTCGCGGTTGTTGCCGTGGGCAAGAGTGCTCGAGAACGTCGTGCTCGGTCTGGGCGGTGCGGACGAGCGCGGGCGGGAGAGTCTCGAAGAAGTCGGGCTGGCCGGGCGGGAGAAGGCGTGGCCGAACGAGTTGTCCGGTGGTGAGCAGCAGCGGGTCGCGTTGGCTCGGTCGCTGGTGCGGGAGCCGGAGCTGTTGCTCGCCGACGAGCCGTTCGGTGCGCTGGACGCGCTGACCCGGTTGAAGATGCACGTGTTGCTGCGCAAGTTGTGCGCGGCGCACCAACCCGCCGTACTCCTGGTGACGCACGACGTCGACGAGGCGATCGTGCTGGCCGATCGGGTGATCGTGCTCGACGCCGGCCAGATCGTCGCCGAGGAGACCATCGACCTGCCGGCGCCGCGCAGTGCGGCCGATCCAGGATTCGCCGTGGTCCGGTCGCGGCTTCTCGACGCGTTGGGAGTCTCGGCATGAGCAGGCAATTGCACCTGAATGCGTTCCTGATGAGCACCGGGCACCACGAGGCGTCCTGGCGGCTGCCGGAGAGCGATCCGTTCGCGAACACCTCGGTGGCGCACTACCAGGCCCTGGCGCAGCTGGCCGAGCGCGGCAAGTTCGACTCGATCTTCTTCGCGGACTCGCCGGTGCTGTTCGGCAATGTCGGGCGGCGGCCCGCCGGCTCGCTGGAGCCGACCGTGCTGCTCACCGCGATCGCAGCCGCCACGTCCCGGATCGGGCTGATCGCGACCGCGTCCACGACGTACAACGATCCGTTCAACCTGGCGCGGCGGTTCGCCAGCGTGGATCACGTGAGCGGTGGGCGTGCGGGCTGGAACGTGGTGACCACCGCGGGTCCGGAGGCGGCGCTCAACTTCAACCTCTCCGATCAGCCGACGCATGCGGAGCGGTACGAGCGCGCAGCGGAGTTCCTCGAGGTCGCGTACAAGCTCTGGGACTCGTGGCAGGACGATGCAGCGATCGCGGACAAGGCCGAGGGCGTTTGGGCGGTCCAGGAGCGGGTCCAGCCGATCGATCACGTCGGCCGGCACTTCCAGGTCCGCGGGCCGCTGAACCTGCCGCGGTCGCCGCAGGGGCACCCGCTGATCGTCCAGGCCGGGTCGTCCGAGGACGGCAAGGGGCTGGCGGCGCGGTACGCCGAGGCGGTGTTCACCGCGCAGCAGACGCTGGAGGACGCGCAGGACTTCTACCGCGACCTGAAGGCGCGTACGGCGGCGCTCGGGCGGGACCCTTCGGCGGTGAAGATCCTGCCCGGGATCGTGCCCGTCATCGGGTCCACGGTCGAGGAGGCGCAGCGGCTGGAGCAGCAGCTGGACGAACTGATCCAGCCGGAGCACGCGCGGTTGCAGCTCGCGAAGACGCTGCGGTTGTCGCCGGAGGACCTGCCGTTCGATCAGCAGCTCCCGGCGGAGCTCCCCGACGAGGACGAGATCGAGGGCGCGAAGAGCCGGTACACGCTGATCGTGACGCTCGCCCGGCGCGAGAAGCTGACCGTCCGCCAGCTGATCGGCCGGCTCGGCGGCGGGCGCGGGCACCGCACGTTCACGGGTACGCCGGAGCAGGTCGCGGACGCGATCCAGCACTGGTTCGAGGCGGGCGCGGCCGACGGTTTCAACGTGATGCCGCCGGTGCTCCCGTCCGGTCTCACGACGTTCGTGGACGAGGTGATCCCGATCCTGCAGGCCCGCGGCCTGTTCCGGACCGAATACACCGGCACAACCCTGCGCGAGCACTACGGCCTGGCGCGTCCAGCCGGGCGGACTCCACAGCTGCAGGAAGCGACTGCGTGAGGTGCTTGAGGGTCCCGTCAGGTGGCGGGACCCTCAACTCACTCGTACGACGAGCTTTCCGACCGCCTTGCCGTCCTGCATGATGCGGTGCGCGTCGCCGATCTCGTCCATCGTGAAGACGCGGTCGATCCGGATCGGGAGCTTGCCGGCCGCGACCAGGTCGACGTACCGCTGGAACGCGTCCGCGGGCAGGTCGGAGCTCTCGCCGCCGTACGCGGTCAGCCGGACGCCGTTCGGGAGGTATCCGATCGGATAGAAGTCCGGGATCGTCCAGGCGTCGCTGAGCATTCCGGTGAAACACACCGTGCCGTGCACCGCGGTGGCTTTCAGCGTGTCCGGTAGAACATTGGTCCCGACCAGTTCGAGGGCCGCGTGCACGCCGCCCGGAAGAATCTCCCGGACTTTCTCCGCAACGTTGCCGTCGTCAACGATCGGGTGATCGACACCGAGTTCGCGCAACACCTGCATTCGTTGGGGGTTCCGCGTGGTCGAGAACACGGTCAGCCCGTGCTCCTTCGCCAGTACGGCGGCCGCGACACCGACGGACGACGTACCGCCGCGGACCAGCAAGGACTGCCCGGGCTCGATCGCCAGCCCGGTGTAGAGCGAACCGTGGGCGGTCTGCAGCATCTCGGGCAGCGCGCCCAAAGTCGCCCAGTCGAGGTCGGTCTCGACCGGGATCACCGACGAAGCCGGTACGACGGTGTACTCGGCGTACCCGCCGTCGTACTCGCGTCCCATCCCGCCCATCATCGCGACCACCTGCTGCCCCGGCGCGAACTCACCGCCCGGCGCCAGGTCGACCGTCCCGGCCGCCTCGATGCCGGGGATCACCGGGAACCGCGCGTTCGTCGCGAGTCCTGCGCGGAGGTGGTACTCCGACCGGTTCAGGCCGAACGCCTCCACCTTGATCCGCACCCACCCGGTACGCGGCTCAGGCACCGCGACCCGCCGTACCCGAAGTTCTTCCGGCTGCACCGGACCGTCCAGCACGATCGCCCGCATGTCCATGTCGCCAATCATCACCTACCGTGTGAAAGAGTTTCTGTCATGGGGAAGCTCCCACGGGTGGTCGCGCACCGCGGTGCCAGCGACGTGAACCCCGAGCACACGCTGGCGGCGTACCAACGAGCGATCGACGTCGGCGCGGACGGGCTCGAGTGCGACGTCCGGCTGACCGCCGACGGGCATCTGGTCTGCGTCCACGACCGCCGGATCGAGCGCACCTCGAACGGCCGTGGCGTGCTGTCCACGATGAGCCTCCGCGAGCTGGAGGAGTACGACTGGGGCTCCTGGAAGCGCCCGTGGGCCGAGCTCGACGACGAGGCCGAACTCCCCGGTCTCGACGTCCGGAAGGTGCTCACGCTCGACACCCTGCTCGCGACCGTGCGGGACGCTGGCCGGCCGGTCGAGCTGGCGATCGAGACCAAGCACCCGACCCGGTACGCCGGACTGGTCGAGCGGCGCCTGATCGAGGCCCTCGACCGCTTCGGCTGGGCGCACCCGAAGGTCGGCACGGAGTCACCGGCCCGGGTGATGAGCTTCTCCTGGCTCTCACTGCGCCGGATGCGGATCTTGGCGCCCGGCCTGCGCACCGTCCTGCTGATGGACCGCGTCCCCCTACGCTTCCGCGACGGCTCGCTACCCACCGGTGTTTCGTACGCCGGACCGAGCCTGGAGATCGTCAGCGCACATCCGGAGTACGTCGATCGCGCGCACAAGCACGGGCATCAGGTCCACGTCTGGACCGTGAACGCCGAGAACGACATCCGGCATTGCCGCGAGATCGGCGTCGACGCGGTGATCAGCGACCGCCCGGACGTCGCGTTGCGGGTCCTCGCCGAGGGGCCGGAAGAAGTAGGACGTCGTACCTGACCTGCGGGTTTGTGACACTCCGGAACGAATTGTGTGGCTTGTGTCACGCCGGTATGGATACGTAGCGAGGCGAATGCGGGCGGTTATTGCAACGTTCAATTCCGTCGATTCCGTCACGGTTTCCCAGTGTTTAGGCGCGATCTTCGCGTGCTTATGTAACGGAATACCTGCGATGGTTTTCCGGGCCGCGATCGTGGGGAGAAGTCCTAGTGGCTGAACCGATCATCGAGGAGACCCTGCTTGTCCTCTGCGACCCTGCCCGCCGACGTGAGCGTTGTGGACGTCGTACTGCCGCACGAAGTGTCCGCGGTAGCGGACGCCCGCCGCCGTCTGGCCGGCTACCTGAAGCGCTACCGGGTCACCGACGCCGCCTGCGACGACGCGCAGCTGGTGCTCTCGGAGCTGCTTTCCAACGCGATCCGGTACGCGCCGCCGCTGCCGGCCGGTGAGGTGCGGGCCGCGTGGTGGATCGACAAGGCCGGCATCCACGTCGAGGTCACCGACGGGCGCGGCGACACCGAGCCGCACCGGATCACCGAGCCGCATCCGGAGTCGGTCGGCGGCCGCGGCCTGGCCATCGTCGACATCCTCACCTCCAGCTGGGACGTCCGCACCGCCGCCCGCCACCGCACAGTCCACGCAATCGTCCCGAGCTAGTTCCCCTTCCTCTCTCACCCATCAACTGACCTGAGCGGGTTGGCTCTCGGGTGGTGTGGACTGCAAGACTGCGGGTTATGGGAAAGAAGTCGCGGCAGCGCGCCAAGAACACGACGACGACCGTCACACTCGACCCGGCCGATCTGGCGGACGTCGGGCCGCGGGAACCCTGCCCGTGCGGTTCGGGCAAGCGGTTCAAGCAGTGCCACGGCAAGGACCGGGCACAGGCCGCCGACACCTTCGTGGTGCGGCCGTTCGAGGGGCTGCCGTCGGAGTGCGACCTGATCGCGTTCCGCGAGATCGTGCCGTCCGGCACGGTGCAGGTCGAGCTGACCGGTGAGAACGCAGGAAAGGTCATCAACCTGGTGACGCTGCTGCCGATGGCGATGCCGGGCGTCGTACGCGACGACGAGACGATCTGGATCGGCATGCAGACGCACGCCTCGTCCGGCGACCCGAGCCGCGACCTCGGCCACGCGATCACCACCGCGCTGCAGACCGACCCGGGCCACCCGGTCCAGGTCGGCGACCTGATGAAGGACGGCCCGCGACTGCAGGACCTGATCGACACCAGCAAGCCGATCGAGATCAAGGTCCACGAAGGCTTCGAGTACTGGGTCGGCGAGAACGTCGAGGACCCGACCGGTGAGGTCGCGGCCGGCCTGGAGCGCGCGAACGCCGCGGCGGCTCCGACGGTCCGGCTGGAGTCGGTCGAGGCGGCGTACTGGACGAAGATCGGCGACCGCCTCTACCTGCGCTGGGTCATGCCGCACACCGAGGACACGCTGCTCGACGCCCTCGCCCGGCTGCACGCCGCCGGCGGGTCCGCGCTCATCGACGGCAGCCGCCTGATCGGCTCCTTCCGCGCCCTCGGCGTCCTGGCGCCGGTCTGGGAGCTGCCGGCCGGCACCGAGGCCACCGACGTCGAGAAGCCCGCCGCCGACTTCGCCACCGCCCTCGAGAAGGCCCTCGCCACCGACGCCCCGCTGAGCACCGAAGAACGCGCCGCCCGAGCCGGCCTCGCCAGCCGCCAACTCACCATCCGCTGAAACGCAGAACGCCCGGCTGAATCATCAGCCGGGCGTTTCTGTTCACTCAGAGTGGTCTAGGCCATGATCGTTAAAATCTGCCTAGTACGTGGACGGCCCAAGTCCTGCTGACGGGGGAGCAACAGGGCCTGGGCCTAGCCATGAAGAGTACTCAGGCCGGGGCCTCCGCACAAGCCCCGATTTCACTCCGCGTGTCGTAGGGCTCACGGGGTTGCGGGCGCCCGCAGGACCGGGCACGACATGCACCGCGGTCCGCCACGGCCGGAGCCGAGCTCGGAGCCGGAGATCCGGATGACCTCAATCCCGGACTCCTCCAGCCGCGCATTGGTCTCCACGGTCCGCTCGTACGCGATGCACACCCGCGGCGCCAGGGCCAGAGTGTTGTTCCCGTCGTCCCACTGCTCCCGCTCGGCTGTCACCGGGTCCAGGCCGGTGTCGATCCGCCGCAGGGTGTCGATGCCGAGCGCCTTCGCTGCCGCGACCAGGAACGGCTCGGGCTCCGCGATGTGCAGCTGGTCGCCGTCGGTGGTGACCGCGAGCGCCCGCATCTCCTCCGCCATGTTCGGGTACATGAGCACGGCGTCGGTGTCGACCATCGTGCAGACGGTGTCCAGGTGCATCGTCGCCCGCTGCTGTGCGATCGGTACGGCGAGAACGGTGTGCGCGAGCCCCTTCGTGAAGACCCGTCGCGCCAACCGCTCCACACCGGCCGGTGTGGTCCGCTCCCCGACCCCGACCGCGAGTACGCCGGGACCGAGCGCGAGCACGTCCCCGCCCTCGACATGCTCGAGTTGGTGGTCGTACACCTTGTCGGCCCCCGCGAACCGCGGGTGGAACGTGTAGATCAGCTCGGTCAGCTGCGTCTCGCGCATCCGGGCCGGCATCGCGAGTGACGTGACCGCGACCGAGTCCCGGATCCAGACACTCGAGTCGCGGGTGAAGAGCAGGTTCGGCAGCGGGTCGATCAGGAAGTCCTCGTGCGCCAGCAGCGACGTGACCAACCCGCCTGCGTGCACCTCGTCATTGCGTACGCCGGCCATCAGCGCCTCCGCCAGCGCAGCCGCATCCAGATCGCCGAGGGACGCCCGCAGATAGTCGCGGAGGGTGTCACCCAGGCGCAGGTCCTCCGTTGCGCCGGCGACTGCCTGAGCCCGGGCCTCGGGATGGTCGAGGGACTCCGTCAGCAGCTCGCCGAGGTACAGCACCTCGACGTCGCGGTCGCGGAGCGCCTGGGCGAACGCGTCGTGCTCGTCCTGGGCCCGGCCGACCCAGGGGATGCCGTCGAACAGCAGTTTGTCGTTGTTGCGCGGGGTGAGCCGCCGGAGCTCGTTGCCCGGCCGGTGCAGCATCACCGTCCGCAGCGGACCGACCTCACTGTCGACGCCGTACGCCGCACTGCCCTGTCGCGTCTCGGTCATCCGTCCGCCCTTCGCTTCGCGTGCCCACCACGCTACGACAACCCAACCAATCTGTCTGATTGTCCGACAATATGCGCCGAACTACAAAAGAACAGAACCAACAGCCCCGCCTCGCTTCGCTCGGCGGGGTGGTGTGGGTTCAGGAGCGGACGCGGTCGTAGAGGAGGCAGAGGGCGCCGGACTCGGTGGGGGTCGAGTCGGTCAGCTTCCACGAGGTGGCCGGTAGGCCGTCCTCGAACAGCCGGGAGCCGCCGCCGACCAGCTCGGGGTCGAGGGTGATGCTCAGCCGGTCGATCTCGTCGGCCGCCAGCAGGGCGCGGATCACGCTCGAGCTGGCCAGCACGATGATGTCGCCGCCGTCCTGGGCACGCAGTTGCTTGACGACGTCCGCGGGCTCGCCGTCGGCGAGCCGGGAGTTCTGCCACGGCGCCTCGGTCAGCGTCGTCGAGAACACCACCTTCTCGGTCTCGTTCAGCCATCGGGAGAAGGCGCGGTCCTGCGGCGCCGCGTTCTCGTCGTCGGCCACGGCCGGCCAGAAGCCGCCGAAGCCCTGGTAGTTCTTCCGGCCGAGCAGGGCCGTGGTAGCCGGCTGGGTCACCCGGAGCATGTGCTCGCGGGCGCCCTCGGTGATCGCATGCGGAACGATCCAGCTCATGTCGTAGTCGCCACCGGCGCCGTTCACCCGGCCGTCGAGCGAGAGCGAGATGTTGGCGGTCACTGTGCGGGTCATTTCGGGTACCTCTTTCTCATCGGTCTTGCCTGACACCTGAAATCCTGCCGCCGCGCCCGCCCCGGAACATCTGCCACCTGGCCGATATCGCGATGCCACTGGCGGAGGCGCGACCTGTCGACAGAGAAGATGCCGCGATCCGGACCCCCTTCGAGGGTTTTCCACAGGCTCGTTCGAAAGAACGAGAAATCCACAGGCAGCGGACGCTGACGAGGTCGATCGGCTGGAGAGGAACTAGGCTGCGGTGCTGTGCCCGATGAAGACCAGTCCCCCGAACCGTTCGAGCGTGCCGTCGCCTGCGTGATCCCGGCGAAGGACGAGGCCGACCGGATCGCGGCGACCGTCGACGCGGTGCACAAGATCATCGGCGTCGACCTGGTCGTGGTCGTCGACGACGGCTCCACGGACGGTACGACGGAAGCGGCCGAGCGGGCCGGCGCGGTCGTCGTACGGCATGAGCGCAACCGCGGGAAGGCTGCCGCGATGGAGACCGGCGCGGCCGCTGTCGCGGAGCGCGACGGCACTCGGCCGCGGCACCTGCTGTTCCTCGACGCCGACCTGACCGACACCGCGTCCGGGGCGGGTCCGCTGATCGAGCCGGTGCAGACCGGCCGCGCGGACATGACTATCGGTACGTTGCCGGCGCAGGTCCGGGCCGACGGGTCGAAGGCCGGCGGGCACGGGTTCGTGGTCCGCCTGGCGCGGGCCGGGATCCAGGAGGCGACCGGCTGGGCGCCGGAGCAGCCGTTGTCCGGGCAGCGCTGCCTCACCCGGGCCGCGTTCGATGCCGCCGTACCGCTGGCTGCCGGATTCGGTGTCGAGACCGCGCTGTCGATCGACCTGGGCCGGAAGGGTTTCCGGATCGTGGAGGTGCCGATCGAGGTCCGGCACCGCGCGACCGGGACGGATCTGCGCGGTCAGCTGCACCGCGCGAAGCAGTACCTGCACGTCCGGCGTGCGCTCGCCGCTCGCAGTGCGCTGCCCGCGGACGGTGGTGGGCCGTCGCTGCGCAGTCTGTTCCCGCGGAGACTGCGCAATGAGCACTGACGAAGGCCTGAAGTACGGTCGCCGGGCTGTTGCTCTCTACCTGGCCTGTACGGCGCTGATCGTCGCGGTCGGGCTGCTCGGTCCGTCCGTGGTCGTACTGACGCTGACGAACCGGCACGCGTGGCTCCCGTCGTACTGGTTCGACACCAAGCCGAACGACTGGCTGGTGTCGGTGATGATCTACGTCGCGATCGCACTCGGCGGGTACGGCGTTTTCCTGGCCACCAAGGCGTTGAAGCACGGATGGGCGCCGCGCGTCGACCGGTTGATTGCCTTGGGCATCGGTACGACGGCGGCCGTTACGCTGGTCCCCCCGATGGCGTCCGGGGACGTGCTGATCTACGCGGCGTACGGGCGGATCATGGCGCTTGGCGGCGACCCGTACACGGCGTCGCCCGCGGACACCATCCGGCTCGGGTACGACCCGGTGATCACCGCGACCGAGCGGCCGTGGCAGGGCGCGCGCAGCGTGTACGGGCCGATCGCGACGTGGATCCAGTGGCTGTCCTCGGTGATCGGCGGCGACTCCGCGCAGCTCACCGTGTGGATGCTGCAGTTGTCGGTCGCGATCAGTCTGGTCGTCACCGGGCTGCTGCTGGTCAAGCTGGTCGGGAAGGACCTGCCGGCCAAGCGGCGCGTGATCATGCTCAGCCTCGCGAACCCGCTGCTGCTGTGGTCGGTGCTCGCCGGCGCGCACAACGACGCGATCGCGGTGATGTTCGCGGTGATCGCGCTGGTGCTGTTCCGGCGGCACGTGTTCCTGGCCGGCATCCTGATCGGCGTCGCGGGTTGCACCAAGCTGTCGATCGGCCTGGTCGGCATCGCGATGCTGTGGGCGCTGCGTGCCGACCGTCGCAAGTGCCTCTACTTCTGCGGTGGCGGCGCGATCGCGATGGCCGGGCTGTACGCGATCGTCGGGCTGAAGGCGTTCCAGCAAGCGCGGTCGCAGACGTCGTTCATCTCCACCGGTACGCCGCACAAGGTGCTGCTGAGCTTCTTCACCCTGTTCCTGCCGAACGGTCTGGTGCGGACAGTCCTGGCGATCCTCGCCTGGGTCGGCCTGATCGTGGTCGCGATCCTGCTGACGCAGGTGTTCCCGAAGTCGTTGGTGCCGCAAACGCATCCGGACGACCCGACGCCGGCCGCGATCCGCTACACCGCGATCTACGCGATCGCGTGGGTGCTGACCGCGATGTACTCGCTGCCCTGGTACGACGTGATCGCCTGGGTCGCCCTCGCCGCCGTCGCCGCGTCCAAGGTCGACGGTCTGATGGTCGTCCGTACGACGATGCTCGCGATCGCGTACGTCCCCGGGCGGGATCCCCACGCGCGCCAGGTCGCCGCGAGCCTGTCGGACTCCCTGGAGTTCTTCAGCGCACGCCTCCGCGACACCATCTGCCCGGCGATCGAGCTGGCCGTCCTGATCGGCCTGATCGTCTGGGCCCGCCGCAGCGGCGCCCAGTGGTGGCCGTACGACTGGCCCCGCCGCAAACAGAAGACCGTCACCGAGAACACCGCTGAAGCGCGCTAACTCCAGAGGTCGTGGCCCGCTGCGACCGCCTTGGCGAGGATCGACTTCACCGGCTTCTTCAGGACGTTCGCGGCCGCGGCCACGTCGTCGTACTCCGGCTGCACGTTGATCACCTGACCGCCGTACCGGGCGATCTTCACGTGGATCGACTGGCCCTCGACGTCGACCGTGGCGAACTCGCGGTCCGCGGCGTGCTTGCGGATCCCGAACTCGCGCAGCCCGATCGCCGAGGTCTCGGCCAGGATCACCGCACGAACCGTCTCGGCGTTCGCGTTGCCGACCAGGACTGACAGCGTGTGGGCCGGGCGACCCTTCTTCATCAGGATCGGGGTCAGCCAGGCGTCAGCCGCGCCGGCCTCCATCAGCCGGGACAGGACCTGCGGCCAGATCCGCGGGTCGAGGTCGTCGACGTTGGTCTCGTACACGAGCTCGGTGGCCAACTCGTCGGCTGACGCACCGATCACGACGCGCAGGACGTTCGGCACCTCGACCGGGTCCCGGCCGCCCGCGCCGACTCCGGTCTGCTCGATCCGCATCGCCGGCAGCGAGCCGAACTCGTCCGCCAGCGTCGCGAGCAGGGCCGCGCCGGTCGGAGTCGTCATCTCGTACGGCGCTGGGCCGCCGGTGACCGGTGCTTCCGCCTCGGAGACCAGATGCAGTACTGCGGGACCTGGGATCGGGATGCCGCCGTGCTGACCGCGTACCTGACCCCCGCCGCCCAGCACGATCGTCGAGACCACGATGCGATCGAGATCGAGCGAGACCGAGGCGGCGGCCACGCCGACGATGTCCGCGATCGCGTCGAGCGCACCGACCTCGTGGAAGTGCACGGTGTCCGGCTCCACCCCGTGAGCGGCGGCCTCCGCGCGGGCAAGGCGCCCGAAAGTATCCAGCGCCCGAGCCCGAACCGCGTCGTCGAGCCGAGCCTCCTCGAGCAACCGCCGCACGTCAGCCCAAGCCCGCGTCGGCCCATGCCCAGACCCGCCACCATGCCCATGCCCGTGTCCGGCGTCGTCGTGTCCGTGTCCGTGACCGGCGTCGTCGTGTCCGTGTCCGTGACCGGCGTCCGGGAAGTTCTCCGGGTGGGGCTCGCCGTTGACCTCGACGGTGGCTTTGATGGCGGCGATCTGGTGGCGAGCGGTCTGCGTGACCTTGACGGACAACGACGGATCCACCGCAGCGACAGCCGCGTTCACCACGTTCAGGTCGGCACCTGCGGACAGGAACGCACCCAGCAGCATGTCCCCAGAGGCTCCGGCCGAGCAGTCGATCCAAGCGACTCTCATCACGCCTCCTTCGTCTCGCGAGGAGTCGACTGCCGCGCGACACGCGCGGCGAAGACCCCGGCCCCGAACCCGTTGTCGATGTTCACGACCGTCACCCCGGGCGCGCACGAGTTCAGCATCCCGAGCAGCGCAGCCAGTCCACCGAACGAGGCGCCGTACCCGACCGACGTCGGCACCGCCACCAGCGGCACCCCGACCAGCCCGCCGACAACGCTCGGCAGCGCGCCCTCCATCCCCGCAACCACGATCAGGCAGTCCGCGCCGTCGAGTCGCTCCCGCACCCCGAGGATCCGGTGCAGCCCCGCGACACCCACATCCGTGATGACATCCACCCCGGCCCCGAACACGCGAGCCGTCGTCGCCGCCTCAGCAGCCACCGGAGCATCCGACGTACCAGCAGCCACGACGGCGACAGTTCCGCGCAGCGCGGGCGGTTCGCCGAGCACCGCCGTACGGCCGACCGGGTCCACCACTGCATCCGGCAGCGCTGCGGTCACCGCCGCCTGCGCCTCGTCCGTCAACCGGGTCGCTAGTACGGCGTGACCGGGGTGCGTGGCGTGCAGGGTCCGCAGCAGTTCCACGACCTGAGACGGCGTCTTGCCCGCGCCGTACACGACTTCGGCGTCCCCGGTGCGCTCCAGCCGGTCGGTGTCGAGCCGCGCGTAGCCGAGGTCGTGGACGCCCGGTTGTGGGCCCTGATCAGGCAAATGTGTCACGCCGCGAATCTACGTTGCCCAGGCCCGACGTACCGCATCCGTCCCCGGCTGCGCACGCTGTGCGATCACCTGAACACTCAGACATACCACCCGATGCCTTAGGCTCTCGTACCGTGTCTTCGACGTTAGCCGGTGCCTTCGGGGTCGCCGCCCTCTTTGTGGCGGTGCTTGCCCTGGTGTTCGCGATCCAGGCCCTCCGGGCCCGGACGGTCTCGTCGGACCAGGTCGCACCCGCCGTACTCCCCGAACCCGAGCCGCAACCGGCCCAGCCGGAAGCCAAACCCGGCACCGTGAAGTCGGAGCTGCGCAGGCTCGGCAAGGACCTCGAAGTCACCCGCGGTGAACTGAAGGAAACCCTCCAGCACCTGGCCGTCGTCCGGTACGACGCGTTCGGCGAAACCGGCGGCAAACTCTCCTGGTCGATGGCGATCCTCGACGACCACGGCGACGGCGTAATCCTCACCTCGATCAACAGCCGCGCCGACGCCCGCACGTACGCGAAGGAAATCAAGTCCTTCACCAGCGAATCCAAACTCTCCCCCGAAGAGGAAGAAGCTCTGGAAACGCTCCGCAAGGAATCCGAGCAGCCCTAGGGCACAGGAAGCCGTGGGTGAACACAGGTTATTTCCTGTGCAACGGCCCCGGATGGGGTGCAACGGCTACCGGCGCTTGGGGACGCGCGCCGTCAGGGCTCCGGGTTCTATTTCCGTGGAGAGGGAGCGGCCGGGGCTGATGGGGTCGCCGTCCAGTTGGCGTCGGACGTCTACGGAGGCGACGATCTCGACCTTGCGGCCGGTGAAGCGTTCCAGGTACATGTCGGTGCGGTTGGTGCGGGTCATCAGCCGCCAGAGGACGATCGGCCACTGGGTGACCCGCCGTGGCGCGATCACCACGACGTCCAGGAGCCCGTCGTCGGGGCGGGCGTCGGGCAGCAGGGGGATGTTGGCCTGCAGCATGCCGACGTTGCCGATCACGACCGTCCGGACGCGGCGTTCGATGGTGTCGGCGTCGTCGATCGTGATCTGGACGCGGACCGACGGGTGGTTGATGTTCTTCGCCGCCGACACCAGGTACGCCGTCCAGCCGATCTGCTTCTTCAGGTGCGGCGGGGCGTCGGACATGATCGCGGCGTCCAGCCCGAGCCCGGCCATCACCGCGAACCGGTCGGTGTCGAGTTCGTCACCGTGGACCCGGACCAGGTCGATCCGCCGGTCGCGGCCCTCGAGGATCCGCTCCAGCGCGTCGTCCAGGTCGAGCGGGATGTGCAGGTTGCGCGCGAGCAGGTTCCCGGTACCGGCGGGGATGACGCCGACCGGGATCCCGGTGTGCGCGAGCGCCGAGCACACCACCCGGACCGTACCGTCGCCCCCTGCGACCAGCACCAGGTCCGACTCGTGCTCGATCGCCTGCTTCGCCATCGCGTTCCCGGCGTCGTCCTCGCGGGTCTCCAGCCAGAGCGGATCGTCGTACCCGCGGATAGCGAGCGCCCGCGTCACCTTCCGCCGGAACGCCACGCCGTCGCCGACCTTGATCGGGTTCACGATGACGGCCGCTCGCGGCGGGAGTGTCGTACCGTCGCCGTCTGAGGAGGCGGTACGTCGACGGCGCCGCCGCAGCCCCGGCCGGAGGCCGAACCCGATCGACGTCGCGGTCAGGATCGCCAGCCCGAGCGCCCACCCGCCGAGTACGTCGGACACGTAGTGGACGTTCAGCGCGATCCGGTCGGCGGATGCGATCCACACCACCGCGATCACCGGCAGCAGCACCAGCAGCCGGAACCGCCGCCGCCAGCCCCGTACCGACGGCAGTACGACGCCGAGCGCGCCGGCCATCACGAACGCGGCCGTCGCGTGACCGGACACGTACGAGAATCCGCCGTTCTCGACCAGCATCTGCGCCGGCCGTTCCCGCTCGAAGATCGCCTTGACCGCCTGAACCAGCCCCAGCTCCGCGCCGGCGGACGTGATCAGCCAGACGGTCAGCAGCCGGGCCCGCCGATGCCACAGGTACGCCGCAACGACCAGAATCACCGCCCGCGACGTCCACGGCAGCACGACCGTCCCGACGACCTGCCAGAAGTCGACGATGCTCTCGTGCGCAGCGCCGTACGACGCGGCGCGCGCGGCGACCGACTGGTCCCAGCGGGCCAGCGGCGGCCACTGCCCGAACACGAGCACCGTGGTCACCGTGAACGGCAGCGCACCCAGCACGACCGTGAGCACACGGCCGATCGGACTGGGTGGGTGGTGGTTCATTGCCCGCTCAGATCCCCCTAAATGGTCGCGTGTACCTAGACCATCATCCCGAATAGACTTCGCCGGTTCTGACACGCCCCGATACCCTCAGGGTGTGATTGACGCGAAACTGCTCCGTGAGACCCCTGACGTCGTGCGCGCCGCCCTGACCAAGCGTGGCGAGAGTACGGACCTGGTCGACCAGATCCTGGTCGCCGACGGGGAGCGTCGATCGTCTATCTCCGCCTTCGAGGCGCTCCGGGCCGAGCAGAAGTCGCTCGGCAAGCAGGTCGCCCAGGCGAAAGGTGACGAGCGCACCGCGCTGCTGGCGCGGACCAAGGCCGTCGCCGCCGACGTGAAGGCCAACGAGGCCGCGGCGAAGGAGGCCGAGCAGCGCTTCGACGAGCTCGCCAAGGCCCTGCCGAACCTGGTGTCCGACGAGGCCCCGGTCGGCGGCGAGGACGACTTCGTGGTGGTCGAGGAGGTCGGCAAGCCGCGCGACTTCGCCGCCGAGGGCTTCGAGCCCCGCGACCACCTGGCGCTCGGCGAGCTGCTCGGCGCGATCGACATGGAACGCGGCGCGAAGATCAGCGGATCCCGGTTCTACTTCCTCAAGGGCGCCGGGATGCTGCTGCAGCTCGGCATGCTGCAGCTGGCCGTCCAGCAGGCGGTGGAGAACGGCTTCACCCCGATGATCACGCCGACGCTGGTCAAGCCCGAGGTGATGGGCGGCACTGGCTACCTGTCGGCGCACGACGACGTGTACCGGCTCGAGGACCCCGAGCTGTACCTGACCGGTACGTCGGAGGTCGCGCTGGCCGGCTACCACATGGACGAGATCCTGGACCTGTCGAACGGCCCGATCCGGTACGCCGGCTGGTCGTCCTGCTACCGCAAGGAAGCCGGGTCGCACGGGAAGGACACCCGCGGGATCATCCGTGTCCACCAGTTCGACAAGGTCGAGATGTTCTCCTACTGCAGCCTGGAGGATGCGGCCGCGGAGCACCTGCGGCTGCTCGCCTGGGAGAAGGAGATGCTCGACAAGATGGAGCTGAGCTACCGGGTGATCGACACGGCGACCGGTGACTTGGGCGTATCGGCGTACCGGAAGTTCGACTGCGAGGCGTGGGTGCCGACGCAGGGCCGGTACCGCGAGCTGACCTCGACGTCGAACTGCACGGACTTCCAGGCCCGCCGCCTGAACATCCGGCATCGCGACGCCGACGGCAAGACGCAGCCGGTCGCGACGCTGAACGGGACGCTGGCGACCACCCGCTGGATCGTCGCGATCCTCGAGACGCACCAGCTCGCCGACGGCTCGGTCCGGGTACCGACCGCGCTGCAGCCGTACGTCGGCGGTCGCGAGGTCCTCGAACCGGTCGCCAAATGATCGAAGTACCGCGGCCGACGGCCGTTGCCCTGGACATCGACGGCACGCTGATCGACCACGACGAGGGCATGTCGCCCGCGGTCCTCGACGCGGTCCGGCGGACCGCTGAGCAGGTGCCCGTGATCCTGGCCACCGGCCGGGCCTGGTCGACCACCAGGCCGGTGGCTGAGCGGCTCGGCCTGCCGGCCGGCGGATTCGTTGTCTGCAGCAACGGTGCGCGCACGCTGCGCTACCCGGACGGCGAGGTCGTCGACGAGCGCACCTTCGACCCGTCGACGGTGATCACCTCGGTACGCCGGTACGCGCCGAACGCACGGATGGCGGTCGAGGACTACGACGGCAGCTATCTGGTCACCGCGCCGTTCCCGGACGGCGATCTCGGCGCGGACGCACGGATCCGCGTGGTCGGCGACGACGAGCTCGCGCCGCAACCCGTGACCCGGTTGATCATCCGGGACCCGGATCAGTCCGAGAGCGATTTCGTCCGCCTCGCGGAACGTCTCGGCCTGCACGGGGTCAGCTACTTCGTCGGCTGGACCGCGTGGCTGGACATCGCGCCCGAGGGCGTGGACAAGTCGACCGGCCTGAAGGTCGCGCTCGCACAGTACGACCTGGACCCGGCCGGCCTGCTCGCGATCGGTGACGGACGCAACGACATCGAGATGCTGACCTACGCGGGTCTCGGCATCGCGATGGACTCGTCTCCGGACGAGGTCAAGGTCGCCGCCGACGAGGTCACCAAGTCGGTCCAGGACGACGGTGTGGCCGCCGTACTCAACCGCTGGTTCTGACGCAAGGCCTTTCGGCCAGAACCGAAAGGGTTGACAAGCGAAAGGCCCGGACCCTCTGTAATTACAGGGGATCCGGGCCTTCGGCCGTTCAGTCTCCGATAGTCCGCTGGCGGGCCGAGTATCGGATCAGGCGACGCGGCTGCCGGTCCGGCGTGGCTGGTGCTGCTGGTCCACGACGGCGTCGAACGCGTCCAGCACGGCGCCCAGCTCGGGCCGCGGCCGCGGCGTCTTGGCTGCCGGGCTCTGGCCGCGACGGGCTCGCCGCAGGTGCCGCTTGACCGTCGACAGCGAGCAGCCCAGCCGCATGGCCAGGGACTCCAGGCTGTCGTTCGGGTACTGCGTACGCAGCCGCAGGACCTCTTCGTGGCTCACCGGCCGGCGGGTTCCCCGCGCGCCGGCCAGCTGGTCGAAGTCGTCCGCCTGCACCTCGACGTCGAGCAGGTTGCGGATCGAACGCCGTTGTACAGCAGTGGTTCCGGCGACGAAGCCGCTCACGTCGTGCTCCGCGACCGCGCTGTACAGGCAGTCGGTGAAGAGCGGGCACGAGGCGCAGAGCGTCTTGGCCTCACGGACAAGCTGCTCGTACCGCTCGCGGGTACGACGTGTTGCGGATGCCGGCGGCGGCTCCTCCATCAGGCGGTGCTGAAAGATGTCGGGACGAGCGATGCAGCCGGTCATTGCCCCCTCCCTGCTGGAACATGTGTCGACAGCCGCTCGGGAGCTACTGCCCCCCGGCCCCGCTAGATTGGCGCTGTTGACGATCATCAAGGCTCCCCAAGTATCAAGATCCGTGTGAACGAACAATGAACGACGTTCGTCCGCACGGCTCCGCTAGCTGATGGACCCGCGCTTTGTTGCCGGCCCACCGTGTCGTCCCGGGCGCGGGACGCACCGATCCATAACTGTTGACGTCACTGCCGCGGTTTTGGTTGCAGCCAATTCCGCAACGGTTCTTCGACGTTTGTGTGTTGTTCCGAGGTGGGGCGGCATCAGTCGCGCTGATCCAGAACACGCATACGACGCGAGCGAACAGCCCCCGGTTCCCCGCCAGACCTCCGCATGAAATCACGCGCCCACCGCGTGGCGCAGGGGAACTAGCTGCCTTTGCAGCATCCTGCCGTAACGGTCTGATGACGTTGTCAAAAGCTCAACGAGAAACGTCAAAAAGGTCTGAATCCGCCGGCCGACCGCTTGCGCCCGAGGCACTTGGAAGGGTAGTGCGCGACCGGCTCGCGCGTCGGCACTGTGGCGATATCGTTACCCCGTGACGGTTCCGCGAAACCCCCGCCTGATAGCAACCGATCTCGACGGAACGCTCGTCCGCAGCGACGGCACCGTGTCGGACCGGACCCGCGCCGCGGTCCTCGCGGTTCAAAAGGCCGGAAGTGTTTTCGTGATGGTCACCGCGCGGCCACCTCGCTGGCTGCACGACCTGTCGTACCTGGTCGGCGACCACGGCGTCGCGATTGTTGCCAACGGCTCCATTCTGTACGACGTCCTGCGTCGTAAGGCGATTCGGACCCGGCTGATCGAGCCCGCGGTCGCACTCGAGGTGGCGCAGGCGATCCGCGCGGCGATTCCGGACGTGCAGTTCGCCATCGAGCGACCGGACCGCTACGGACAGGAACCGGTCTACCTGAACCGGTGGCCGAAACCGGACAACACGTTGATCGCCGCGGTGGAGGAACTACTCGCGGAGCCGGCCGCGAAGCTGCTCGTCCGGCACCCGAGCATGCACTCCGACGAGCTGCTCGGACTGGTGAATCCGTTGGTGGGCCAACGAGTGACGGCCAGTCACAGTGGAGGTCACGGTTTGGTGGAGATCTCGGCCAGCGGGGTCTCGAAGGCCTCGATGCTGGCCGATTTCGCCGCCACACAAGGGATCTCGGCTGCTGAGACGATCGCCTTCGGTGACTCGGTCAACGATCTCCCGATGCTCGCCTGGGCCGGAACGTCGTACGGCGTCGCGAACGCGCACCCCGATGTCCTCGCGGTGGTGGACAAGACTGCCCCGGCAAACGACGAGGACGGCGTCGCCGCCGTCCTCGAAGAGTTCTTCCAGCCTTTGAAGTAAGGCGTTACAGATACATCCCGCCGCTGCCCGGGCCGTCGGTGCCGGCCTGAGGTGCACCGGGGAATCCGGGGTGCTCTTCGCCGGGCAGCTGCTGGCCGCCAGGCAGAGCGCGACGCATCTGCTCCAGCTGCTGACGCGCGGCCATCTGCTGCGCGAACAACGCCGTCTGGATGCCGTGGAACAAGCCTTCCAGCCAGCCCACCAGCTGTGCCTGCGCGATCCGCAGTTCGGCGTCGGACGGCGTGCTGTCGTCGGTGAAGTCGAGGCTGAGCCGCTCCAGCTCCTCGACCAGTTCCGGTGCGAGGCCGCTCTCGAGTTCCTTGATCGACGCCTCGTGGATCGCGCGCAGCCGGGCCCGGGATGCTTCGTCGAGCGGCGCCGACTTCACCTCTTCCAGCAGCTGCCGGATCATGTTGGCGACCCGCATCACCTTGGCCGGCTGCTCGACCAGTTCGGTCACCGAGCGCGGTCCGTCGTCCTGCTCGTCGTCGTCGGAGCGCGGCGGTCCCTCGACGGCCATGCCGTCCGGCCCGACGATCAGCACCTTGCCGTCTTCGGTGCGCGCCCCGGCCATCGGAACTTCCCGATCCTCGCTGCTGCTCTCGCTCATCTGCCCATCCTAGGCCGGGGCCATCTTTGAGAACCCACCAACCATCTGCGGGCCCGTTTCCTGGTTGAACGGTGCTCAAAGAGAGGTGCGGGCGCGGTGGCGGCGGACGGCGTCGCGGTTGGCGCAGGCGGGGGTGCAGTAGCGCTGGCGTCCGGTTCGGGAGAGGTCGGCGTACACGTTGTCGCAGCCTTCGGTGGCGCAGCGGCCGAGTCGCGTGATGCCACGGCCGGCCAGGTGCAGCGCCGTACCGGTGCTGATCAGCGTCGCGACCAGTCGCCCGACGGGGACGTTGTCCGGGCGGTAGTGCATGTGCCAGCCGTCGCCGGCGTGGTTGGTGAGCCGCGGATGCTCGGTGTACTTCGCGAGCATCGCGTTCACCAGCTCGACCCGAGTCTGCTCGTCCTGGGCGTCCACGACCCGCATCCACTCGTCGAGCGCGGTCCGTACGGCGGCCAGGTCCGCGGCGGTGACGCGCCGCTCGCGCACCTGGCGGCTCTCGACGCCGCTCTCCTCGCACCGCTCGGCCAGCTCGTCCGGCGTGGTCGCCGGGCGGGTCACCAGATTCACCGCGAGCAGCACCGCGTCCGCGCCGTAAGGGTTGAGATGCATAATGCCATTACATCACGATGGATTCATGACTGACCTCCACCGCCATCGCTGGTCCGCGATCTCCAGCCACCACGTCAGCGAAGGCCTGGTCGTGTACCAGCGGTGTGCTTGCGGCCAATGGCGCATCACAAGCACACCGCCGTACCCGGTCGCCTACCCGGAGATCGCGTTAGTCGATACGGCTGACCATCGGTAGGCGGGAGGGCGGACTTCCGGCACTCACCAACCTCGCCTGGCCGGGCGTGTCAGCCACCGGCTGAGCGTGGAGGCTCGGGGTTGGTGAGTGCTGCAGGTCCGCCTTCAGAGCGTTAGCAGCACCTTGCCGAGCTGGGTCGAGTTCTCGAGGGTTTCGTGCGCCTTCGCGACGTCGGCGAGCGGGAACGTGGAGTGCACGACCGGGCGGACCTTTTTCTCCGCGATCAGCGGCCACACGTGGCCGACGACCTCGGCGAGGATCCGGCCCTTGTCCGCCACCGAACGGAACCGCAGGCCGGTGGCGATCACCGATCCCCGACGGCTCATCAGCCGGCCGAGGTCCAGGTCGCCCTTCGCGCCGCCCTGCATCCCGATCACCACGAGCCGCCCGTCGTACGCGAGCGACTTCACGTTGTCGGTCAGGTACTTCGCGCCCATGATGTCGAGGATCACGTCGGCGCCCGCGCCCTTGGTTGCCTCGTGCACCACAGACGGCCACTCGGCTTCCTTGTAATTGATCGCGACGTCGGCGCCGAGCCGCGTGCAGAATTCCATCTTCTCCTTGCTGCCCACCGTGGTCAGCACCCGCGCGCCGTGCGCGACACCGAGCTGGATCGCCATCGTGCCGATCCCGGACGACCCGCCGTGCACGAGCAGGGTCTCGCCTGCCTTGAGATGCGCGGTCATGAAGACGTTCGACCAGACGGTCGCGACCACCTCGGGCAGTGCGGCCGCACTGACCAGGTCGAGACCGTCCGGAACCGGCATCACCTGCGGAGCGGGTACGACGACCTTCTCGGCGTACCCGCCGCCGGCGAGCAGCGCGCAGCACTCGTCGCCGACCGACCAGTCCTCGACCTCGGCGCCGACCGCGGCGATCCGCCCCGACACCTCGAGGCCGATCGTGCCGGGAGCGCCCGGCGGCGGCGGGTAGAAGCCCTGCCGCTGGAGCAGGTCAGCGCGGTTCACGCCCGCGGCGACCACCTCGATGACGACCTCGTCGACGGCCGGTTCCGGGTCCGGGATCTCGCCGATCCCGAGGACGTCGATTCCGCCGGCACCATGACACACGACAGCTCGCATGTTGCCCAACCTACCCTCAGCGCTCGACCAGTTCGGCCAGGTCCTGCGCGATGGAGTCGAGGTAAGTGGTCTCGCCTATCGACTGGAACCAGTCCCATAGCTCGAGCGAGTGATAAAGCCGATAGAGGTCGATCCGGTCCTCGGGTACGGCGCCGTACCCGTCGATGAGACCGGCGAGCTTCTCGGGGTTGTCGTGCGCGGAGTACTGGATCGTCTTCGCCAGATCGATGAGCGGATCGGCGGCGATCGCGTTCTCCACATCGATGAATCCGTTCACGCGCCAGGTCGCGGGGTCCACGAGGATGTTGCCTTCGTGGAAGTCGTTGTGGCACAGGACGGCTGCCGAGTTGTCCGCGAACAGGTGCGCGTGCTGCTCGACATGAGTGGTGATCTGGGCGTGCAGCTTCGGGTCGCCGCCGAGCTGCTCGAACTCGTGCAGCTTCTTCGTGAACTGCCGTCGCATGTACTGGTCGTTGTCCGGCAGCGGGTCGAGGATCTGATCGGTCAGATAGCCGTACGCCGGTTGCGCGATGCGGTGAAGGCGCTGCAACAGCTCGCCGAGTTGCGCGTACATCGCCCGCCAGTCAGGCGGCTCGGCCTCGGACAGCGGAACGCCGTCGACCTTCGACAGCATCGTGACGCCGTCGCCGACGTGCAGCACCTGTGGGATCGAGCCGGCGAGCTCCCGCTCCAGCATCCCGTAGACGTGCACTTCCTTCGCCTGCTTCCAGAGCCACTCTGGCGCGTAGACCTTCACGATCACCGGGGCGGCGGACGTGCGCACCTCGTACACGGTGCTCAGCTGCCCGCCGGTGCGCTCCAC
The DNA here is from genome assembly GCF_053607525.1 of Kribbella sp. NPDC055110. Lineage (NCBI taxonomy): Bacteria > Bacillati > Actinomycetota > Actinomycetes > Propionibacteriales > Kribbellaceae > Kribbella > Kribbella sp. NPDC055110. Next base: position 364,854 of record NZ_JBSGTS010000004.1, on the reverse strand, counting down.
GACCTCGCTGACGTCGAGCCCGGCGACGTCCCTCACCAGCTGCGCGACATCCATGCGTCGAACCTACGGACGGCGTCCAGCGGTTTTCTGTCGCGTTTGCTTGTCAGCCGTCGAGGTCCGCCCAGGTGTCGACGTCGTCGCCTGCGTGGGTCGGTTCGGTCCACGCGAGGTCGAGGCCGGCGAGCGTCCGGCGTACCGACTTGTCCCTTGGATCGCCGACGTCCTGGATCGCCTTCGCCAACGCGGTACGCCGGTACGCGGTCGCGAGCTGCTGCTCCTGCCCGCCGGTGTCGCGGAGCCCGAACCCGTCGTGGTTCCCGAGCCCCGCGACGAGCCCCGTCACGTCCTCCTCGGTGATCCACGGCAGATCACAGCTGACCACCACGACGATCGGGGCGGTCCCGTGCGCCAGCCCAGCCGCCAGACCCGCGACCGGTCCACCCGACGGCGGGTCCTCCACCGTCCAGTCCACGTCCCGGTACGTCGTACGCACCGGACCCACCACCACGGTCGAGGCGGCCCCCGCTGTCGCCGTCAACACCCGATCCAGCAACGACAACCCGTCGAGTACCAGCATCGCCTTGTCCACTCCGCCGAACCGAGTGGACCCGCCCCCCGCCAACACCACCACGTCGAACTCCACCCCTGCAGTCTCGCATCTGCCCGGCGGTGGTGACGGTAGGTCCTCACGTCGCGTGAGGTTCACGCTGCGGGTTTCTGCGGCACCATGGAGAGATGAGGATCGCCGTGGTGCAGACCGCCAGCAGCTACGACAAGGCGGCGAATCGGGACGCGGTCAAGCGTCTGGTCGCGGACGCCGCGCAGGGCCGGCCTGACCTTGTCGTACTGCCGGAAGCAATGATGTCCGACTTCGCGGTCGAGGGTGAGTCGGTGGCGGAGGCTGCCGAGGCGCTCGACGGCGAGTTCGTGACGACCCTGCGGAAGGCTGCAATCGAGCACGGAGTGGCGATCGTTGCCGGGATGTTCGAACGCAGCTGCGACGAGCATCGTCCGTACAACACGCTCCTGGCTGTCGGCGCGGACGGCGTACTGCTCGGCGCCTACCGCAAGATCCACCTGTACGACGCGTTCGGGTACAAGGAGTCCGACCAGCTGACACCTGGCGACGTAGCTCCGGTCGTGGTCCAGATCGGCGACCACTCGCTCGGTCTGATGACCTGCTACGACCTGCGCTTCCCAGAGCTCTCCCGCGCGCTCATCGACGCTGGCGCCGAAGTGCTCGTGATCCCGGCCGCCTGGGTCCGTGGACCGCTCAAGGAGCACCACTGGACCACACTGCTGACCGCCCGCGCTGTGGAGAACACCTGCTACGTCGCCGCAGCAGCACAGAACGGCAAGAAGTACTGCGGTCTGAGCCAGGTCATCGACCCGCAGGGCATCGCACTGGCGTCCGTAGGTGAGTCAGACGGACATGCGTTCGCTGAGATCTCCGCTGAGCGGCTGGCCGACGTACGCAAGCGCAACCCCTCCCTGCAGAACCGCCGGTACACAGTCACGCCTCGCTGAGTCACGCCCCGCTGACCAGTTCGCGGACCGACTGGTCCGGAAAACTCGCTGACCCGTTAGCCTCCTGGGCGTGGCGGATGGGTTTGATCTGGAGCATCACGGCGATCTCGAGGTCGGTGAGGGGCTGGTCGACCTCGCCGTCAACGTCCGCGCGGGCACACCCCCGTCCTGGTTGCTCGAGGCGATCACGGCGAGCCTGACCGATCTGGCGGCGTACCCACGCCAAGACGCGGCTGTCGCCGCGGTAGCGCACCGGCACGGCGTCGCGGCAGAGCGGGTGCTCCTGACCGCGGGCGCCGCGGAGGCGTTCGTCCTGATCGCGCGGGCGTTCCGGCCGCGGCATCCGGTCGTGGTTCATCCACAATTCACCGAGCCCGAGGCGGCGTTGCGTTCGGCCGGGCACCTGGTCGACCGGGTGATCCTGCGGCCCGAGGACGGGTTCACGCTGGACCCGTCCGCCGTACCGGCCGATGCCGATCTCGTTGTCATTGGCAATCCCACCAACCCGACGTCCGTGCTGCACCGCGCCGACGACCTGCGCGAGCTGGCGCGACCCGACCGGATCCTGGTCGTCGACGAGGCATTCATGGACGCCGTACCCGGTGAGCCCGAGTCGCTCGCCGGCGCGTCGATCCCCGGGCTCGTCGTGGTGCGGAGCCTGACGAAGACGTGGGGACTCGCGGGGCTGCGCGTCGGGTACGTCATCGCCGGCGCGAGCTTGATCGAGCAGCTGGCCTCGGTACAGCCGCATTGGCCGGTGTCCACTCCTGCGCTCGCGGCGGCAATTGCCTGCAGCAACGAGCGTGCCGTCGCGGAGGCGAGTCAGGCCGCATTCGACATCGAACGCCAACGTGTCCATTTGCTTGACAGTCTCGGAACGGTGAACGGACTTTCGACGTACGGCGTGGCGCGGGCTCCGTTCGTTCTCGTCCACGTGCCGGGGGCTGCAGAAGTGCGGGAATCCCTGCGTACACAGAGATTTGCGGTACGGCGCGGGGATACGTTCCCGGGTCTGGGGCCGGACTGGTTGCGGGTCGCCGTACGGCCTGAGGACGTCACCGACGGGTTCGTGAAGGTGCTGTCGGAGCTGCTGCGATGAGTTGCCGCGCAATCGAGTTGGCGCTGTAACGCGCGGGGGGTTTAGCCGAGGTCCACTTTGCGCACAAGATGACCAGTGCCCGGTTGGTATGCCCTGGGCAACTTTCTGGCCGTTCGCGAAGGGAGCAGCACAATGGGTCTCAACGATGACGACATGAACACTTCGTCCGAAGGTGGCACCGGCGAGTACGGAGGTTCGGGCGGCGGCTACTCGAGCGAAGGCAACGACACCACGGCCGGCGGTTCGACCGCCGCCCCCGGTGGCGGAAACGGCGGGTACGGCGGGGAGTCCTCGGACGGCGGCGCCGACGGCGGAGCCGATGGTGGTGCCGGCGAAGGTACTGCGGACGGCGGCGCGAACGCAGGCGGGACCGACGGCGGCGCAGACGGCGGCGCCGGCGGCTACGGCGAAAGCTCGAACTCCGGCGGCTCCGAGGGTGGCGGCTCCGGTGGGTCTGAGGGTGGCTACGGCGAGGGCTCGGGTTCTGGTGGGTCCGAGGGTGGCGAAGGCTCCGGTGGTTCCGAAGAGGGCTACGGCGCGAGCTCGGGTTCTGGTGAGTCCGAGGGCGGCGAGGGCCAAGGTTCTGGTGGTTCTGACGGCGGGTTCGGCGAGAGCTCGGGGTCAGGTGGTTCCGAGGGTGGCGCCGCGGGTGGATCTGATGGGGGTGCCGATGGTGGCGCGGACGGTGGTGCCGGCGGGAACTCCGGGAGCTGGTGACCACCGTGCCGGAGGCCGGGCCGTTCCCGCAGAACAACCATCCGGCCGCGCGGTCAGCGGCGGACGGTAGTGAGCAGTTGCGAGACGAGCGCCCGGCACTCCGGCGCTGTGTAGCGCGCGACCTGGACGAGTTCGCCAACTCCTACTGGGGTTCGCGAGCGCTGCTGTCCCACGGTCCCGACCTCCCCGCGCCGTACGACGACCTGTTCAGCCTCGACGCCGCGGACGAACTGCTGTCCCGCCGCGGCCTGCGCACGCCGTTCCTACGGATCGCGAAGAACGGGTCGGTGGTCGGAGACAGCCAGTTCACCGGACCGGCCGGTGCCGGCGCGGAGATCGCGGACCAGGTACGAGACGACAAGGTGGCCGCGCTGTTCGCCAGCGGGCACACCGTAGTACTGCAAGCGTTGCACCGCACCTGGCCGGCACTGGTCGACTTCTCCACCCAGCTGTCCTCGGACGCGGGTCACCCCGTGCAGATCAACGCGTACATCACCCCCGCCGAGTCGCAGGGTTTCTCCGCGCACTACGACGTACACGACGTGTTCGTACTCCAAGTAGCCGGCGAGAAGCACTGGACCGTACACGAACCGGTCCACGTCGACCCGCTCCGCAACCAACCGTGGACCGACCACGCACACGCCGTTGCAGAAGCGGCACGCGACCAGGCGCCGGTGATCGACGAGGTCCTGCGGCCTGGTGATGCGCTCTACGTACCCCGCGGCTTCTTGCACTCAGCCAAGGCACTGGGTGGTGTCAGCGCACACCTGACCGTCGGACTGCACACACTGACGCGCTACCTGTTGGTCCAGGAGCTGGCCGCACTTGCTGCGAATCAGGCCTCCCTGCGCACCGCACTGCCTCTCGGCTTCGATCCTGGCGACCCGGAGCAACTTGCCCAGGTCCTGCCCGAGGTGGTCGAACTCTTCACGCAGGAGCTCCGTACGGCGACCCCGGACGCACTGGCCAACCGCCTGCGCCGTCGTACCTGGTCTAGCAACAGCCCAGCTCCGCTCGCACCGCTGGCACACGCCGCGTCCGTCGCCTCCCTGTCCGTCGGTACGACCGTCCGCCTCCGCGCCGGCCTCCGCTGCCGCCTCGTCCCCGGCGACCCGCTCGTCCTTCAACTCCCCGACCGAACCATCACCTTCCCGCCCGCCACGACCGCAGCCGTCACAGAACTCGTCTCAGGCGCCGACTGCAAAGTAGGAAACCTCCCCGACCTCGACGACGCCGACCAACTCGTCCTAGTCCGCCGTCTCCTCACAGAAGCAGTCGTCGTCGCCACCGCCCATTGAATACGTGACCAGCGGGTGGTTGAAGTTGGCAACAGTATCGTGAGGTGGCGTGGAGCGCGGTGATGTGGGGTACCGACCGGAGACGGGCTGCGCGGCGCAAGCCGATCTTCGTCACGACTCCCTGACCGCGACTGCCCCGCCAGCCGAACGTTGGCTCCTCATCGAGTCCCGCTCCGCCTGGCCACGCCAGGCCCTGACCTCCCTTCGAAACAGCTCCTCCGGTGCCGAACTGGGTGATGTGGTTGCGCGTCTGTGCCGCGACTTGAGGATCCGCCCCGTACTGATCCGCCGGTACGGCCGCATCGATCGGACTGTTCCCCGACGGTGGGGACTAGTGGACTGCCGCCCCGCGCGGGAACTCGTTCGCTGGGGCGATCTGCCGACAGACGAACACCTGTTGGAAGTCCTCGCCGGCAAGGACTCGGGAACAGTGAGCAATGCGCCGGTTTATCTCGTGTGCACGCACGGACGCCACGACGCGTGCTGCGCCGTACGCGGACGCCCGGTCGCCGCGGCACTGGCTGCCGCATACCCAGAACGCACCTGGGAATGCAGCCACATCGGCGGTGACCGATTCGCCGCGAACGTGGTCGTGCTCCCGCATGGGCTGTTCTACGGGCACGTCGCACCAGCCCGCGCCGTCGAACTCGCCAAGCAGTACGATGAGAGCGCCGTCGTACCCGATCTCCTCCGTGGATCAGGTGCGTTCGTCCCGCCGGTCCAAGCCGCCCAGCACTTCGCCCGCGCCGCGGGTCACGCACCCGCGCTCGACAACCTCCTTCCGCAAACCGTTGAAGTCCTCGGCGAGCACCGCTGGCGAATCCTCCTCGCATCCACCAACGGCCTGATCGCCGTCGAAGTCTCGGCACGCCTCGACACCGTCGACGCCCGCCTGACCTGCGCAGGCTCCTCTCCCGCCCAGATCCGTCGCTTCGAACTCCACAGCCTGACCGCAGCCTGACTACAGCCTGACTACTGGCCAGACCAAGGCTTGACCGTCACCTAAGGCGTCAGGCCGGGTCTACAGAGCGGTCCGAAGCGTGCTCGCCGTAGAACGCTGACTGGCGCGCCATGATGTCGCGCATCGGCGTGCCGCGCGGGACGCCGTACACCGTGCCCGGGAAGTCCAGGTCGCGCTGGATCTGCCACAGCTCCTCGTGCCGGTCGGGGGAGAAGAGCTGAGCCGGGTCGCCGGCGGCGATCCATCCGATCGGGAGGACCGTGCCTGCTTCCAGCCGCGAGTTCACGTGTAGCACGCTGTTGATCCGGAGTTCCGCGCCTGCGCCGGCGACCGAACCGGGGAACAACGCGGCGCCCGTGGCGATGAAGACTTCGTCCTCGACCGTGGCGCCGTTGACATGTGCATGGGGACCTATCAGGACCGCGTCGCCGATCAGCGCGGGATGATCGGCCCGGCCGCGCACCAGGGCGTTCTCCATCACCACACTGTTCTCACCGAGCCGGATCTCGCCGTTCTCCGCCGTCAGCACCGCACCGTGCAGGACCCTGCTGCCTTCGCCGAGGACGACGGCACCGCAGAGCACGGCCGATGGGGCGACGTACGCGGATTCGGGCACGACCGGTCGACGGCCGCGATGTTCGAGCAGCATCTGCTGTCCTTTCGTCGCGCGATCACCTCTCTCCAGCTTGTCCCACAGTCGGTTGTGCGGTCTCTCCACTGCCCGGGTCCTCACAACCCCGGGCGGCGGTGTCCTCCGGGCCGTCCACATCGGAGGTGGCAGGCTCGGTCCGGCGGACAATCCGGGGTGGAGAACCGCGAACTGAGGCAACATTAGAACACATGTTCGAGAGGATGCAACGCATCCTGACGGGTCAGGTGTTATGTCTCAGGACATAGGTGACAGTTCTGCATCAGGACATCGGTGACGGTTTGGGTGTTCTTGGTGGTGACACTTCAGCCCCGACGGTTCGGGGATGGCTGCCAGTGAACCCATCGATCCTCGTGTTCGGCTCGCGATCTCGCAGTGGCCCGATGATGCTCCTCGTGGGGCGGTGTCGACGTTCTGTGCCGAGCACGGCATCTCCCGCAAATCGTTCTACGAGCTGCGCAAGCGCGCCTTGGTCGATGGGCCGGCCGCAGTGCTCGAGCCGCGGACCCGCCGGCCAAGGACGAGCCCGTCCAAACTGACCGACCAAGTCAAAGAGCAAGCCGTCCGGGTGCGTGCCGCACTGGAGGCTTCCGGGCTGGACCACGGCCCGATCAGCGTGCACGACAAGATGCACGCAATGGGCCTGGGCCAGGTGCCCTCGGTCGCGTCGCTGGCGCGGATCTTCCGCGAGGCTGGCGTGGCCCGTCTGGAGCCGAAGAAGAAGCCGAGGGCGGCATGGCGCCGGTTCGTCTACCCGGCCCCCAACGCCTGCTGGCAACTGGACGCCACCGAGTACGTCCTGACCGGTGGCCGGAAGTGTGTGATCTTCCAGCCCATCGACGACCACTCCCGCTACGCACCCGCCTCCCACGTTGCCTGGGGCGAGACCTCGCAAGCCGCCATTGCCGTTTTCGACAAGGCCGTGGCCGCTCATGGTGTTCCGCAACGGCTGCTGTCGGACAACGGGATCGCACTCAACCCGTCGCGCCGCGGACTCCTGGGCCAGTTCGTCGTTCACTTGATGGCCCTGGGAGTGGAGCCGATCACCGGCAAGCCCTACAAACCGACCACCCAAGGCAAGAACGAACGCTTCCACCAGACCCTGTTCCGCTACCTCGACAAACAACCACTCGCCGAGACGCTGGACGAACTGCAGGCCCAGGTCGACGCCTTCGACCACATCTACAACACCCAGCGCCCCCACCAAGGCCTGCCCGGCCGCGTCACACCCCAGGCCGCCTGGCAGGCCACCGCGAAGGCCGAGCCGCCCCGCCCCACCCGCGACCTGATCCGTCGCCCACCCACCCCCGCACCGGCACCAGCGCCCACAAACCTCCCCACGGACCTGCCCGACGACACCGTCCTCAAGACGCTGGCCAGCAACGGCGCCTTCTACCTGGACAAGGTCCAGTACATGGTCGACGGGCGACGAGGCTTCCAACAGGTCCTCGTCATCACCAACGGCGACAAGACCGGCGACCCGATCACCGTCACCGACCTGCAAGGCGAGATCCTCATCGAGCACACCCGCCCCACACCCGGCACCACCTACGTCGGCAACGGCAGACCACCCGGACCACACACCAACAAACCCCGACCGTCACCGAAGTCCTGAGACATCAACTGTCACCGATGTCCTGACGCAGAACTGTCACCCATGTCCTGAGACATCACATCCTGACGGGTCAGGAACCGCGAGCTCAGATCCGCTGCGTGCTCAAGCGCGGAGCCACCCGGGCGAGGACGTAGATCGTCAGGCTGGCCACCAGTGCGAGCGCCGCGAGGGCTACCCACGGCAGTTCGTGATGCACCTCGAAGAGCTGCGTGAAGAACGCCGGCGCCAGCACGCTCGAGAAGGTGAACGAGTACTGCCAATACGACAGGTACTTCCCCCGCCCGACCGTCGGCGAGATCGCGGCCGACAGCGCGTTGTTCGTCGCCGCGTGCAGTACGTCGCCGAATGCGAAGCAGGCGGTAGCGAGCACCAGGACCGGCACAACCCATCCACCCGGGATATGCACCTGTAGCGCCATCAGCAACGCCCACACGGCGTACGTGATCCCAGCGACCACCATGACGTTCGTACGACGCCGCTGCTCGGTGTGCCGTACGACGAGCGTCTGACCTGTCGCCAGGACGACAGCAACCGCTGCGATCAGTACGCCGACCAGCCACTTCGGCACTGTCAGCGCTTCAGTGACATACACCGGTACGCCGACGCCGAGCATCATCGTGCAGAGCGCCAGCAACGTGTTGGCGCCGATCAGCGCCAGGAACGTCCTGTCCTTGCGCAGCAACGGCGCTGGGCCGTCGTCCTGGTCGGTCCGCTCGTGGTGCGACGGGTGTAGCCGCAGGAGCAGCAGTCCGGCGAGGTAGAACGTCACTGCGTTGACGGCCATCGCGACCAGGAACGGTGCGTTCCCGCCGATCGCCAGCAGCCACCCGGCCGCCAGTGCGCCCACAGCGAAGCCACCCGCTTGCATCATCCCGCCCAGGCCGAACCACTTGTCCCGCTCGCCCTCGTCGGCGACGTCCGCGAGCAGGCTGAAGATCGCCGACCAGAACACCCGCTGGCCGGTTGTCATGACCAGTGCGCACAGGAAGAGCAGCCACATCGACCGCCCGAAGAAGAAGCCGGTGAACGCCAGACCTTGGGCGAACTGCGCACCCACGACGAGGTTCCGCGGGCCCAGGCGGTCGATCACCAGACCTACCGCAGCGGGCACCGCGATGGAGAACAGCGTCGCGACGGTCAGCAGTACGCCCGCGGTCCCGAGCGGGATGCCGGCGACCTTGTTGAAGAACAGCAACAGGAGCGGCCCAGCACAGCCGCCGCCAAAGGAGTCGATCGCCAGACCGGCCAGGAGCGGGACCCGCCCGCGGACGTTCGGGAGGCCGAGTGACGCGGCTGCGGGCATGGCTGAGCGCTCCTATCGGGTCTTCGGCGGCTGGCGAACCGTAGCAAGCGCACGCCTGCCCATTCCATCCGGTTTCAGTCAGTCGCGCGCACCCGACGTACCGAGACGTTCCGGAGCGGACGCCAGGCGACCGCGGTCATCACCACCATCGCCACGAAGGCGATCGCGAAGGGTGCGGCCAGACCGTACTGCTGTGCCAGTACGCCGCCCAGCGCGGAGCCGATCGCGGCACCGCCCACTGAGGCCAGCAGGTACACGCTGTTCACCCTGCCCATCAGAGCGTCCGGTGTGGCCACCTGACGCGTTGTAGTCGACACGATGCCCCACACCACCGCGTGGACGCCGAACACGGCCATGGTCGCGCCAGCGACCCACGGATTCCTGGTGAGCGCCAGCACGAGGTGGACCGTCGTCTCGATGACCAGTCCGGCGCGGAGGAGAGTCACGGACCCCACACGCGGCTCCAGGAAGTGGTACGTCGGCATACCGAGCACACCGCCCACGGCGCCGACCGACACGAGTAGACCGAACTGGGTCTCGCTCAGCCCCAACTGCTCGCGCGCGAACAACACCCAGGTCGCGAAGGCGGCGCAGAACGTGATGTTCATGACCAGGATCGACAAGGCGAGCGTCCGTACGCCGGAGTGGTGCCAGAGCCACCGGACGCCCTCGCGCACCTCGTGCAACACGGCTGCACGAGTGGAGTGGTCGGGCAGCGGCGGACGTACGGCGACGCGAGCGATCAGAACCGCGGCCGCGGCAAAGGTGACCGCGTCGAAGACCAGTGGGATGCCGGCGCCCGCAGCGAACAGCAGTGCGCCCAGCGGTGGTCCGCCGAGTTGCTGGAGCACTGTGCCGCTGGCGAACAGTCGGGCGTTGGCCTTGCCCAGGTGGTCCTTCGGTACGGCGCTGACCAGCAGTGCACCGGATGCGTTGTCTGCCAGCGTTTCCGCCGTACCGAGGAGGAACAGCGCGAGGTAGACCGCCCAGAGTGGTGCGGTGTCGAGCAGTACGGCGAGACCGAGCGCGGCCAGCACGATCGCGCGAAAGGAGTCCGCGGCAACGATCATCAACCGGCGGTCGAGCCGGTCGACGAGGACGCCGCTGAACAGGGCGAAGAGCAGCCAGGGCAACTGCTGGACGAAGGCAGCCGCACCGACCGCCGCAGGTTCGGTGGTAATCGAGGCGACGAGCAACGGGCCGGCGGCGATCAGGGCGCCGTCGCCGAGGTTGGAGATGACCGCGGCCGGGAAGATCTTGCGGAAATCAGGTCCGAGCTCGGACGGGAACGCGTACGCACGGAGGGAACGCATGAGAACTCCTGAGGGCATGACGAAGCGATGGACGCCGGCTGAGCCGGCCGGTTCGCCCGGTCAGAGCGTCAGCGCGCTGACCGGACGGCGTGTGCGATGCCCTCGAACGACCCAGACATTGCTCCCACCTCCATCCGTACCCTCCGCGGCGACTCCGCCGCTGCGCCGACCATACCGGCCCCTCCCCACCCCCGCACTCCGATTCCACCCGGTATCCTCAACCCTCGGCGGCAACCGCCAGGAGGGTTCGCATAGCGGCCGAGTGCGCTGGTCTTGAAAACCGGTATGGCGGGTGACCGTCATCGTGGGTTCGAATCCCACACCCTCCGCTCATCTCGTCCCGAAAGTAGCTCCGACCTGCGGGAACACGCGGCTGGAGTCGTCCTCTGGTCTCCCGGGACCGGCCCGGACCCGGAGTCCGATGACCTGTCGGATCCGGGGTTTGGCGTTCGTTGTAGGGGTGACGGGCTGCCGGAGAGAGGCCGCCGGACTGACAGGAAGGCGTGGCGCCATGCGGAAACTGGTGTACGGCATGAACCTGACCCTGGATGGCTACATCGCCGCGCCCGGCGACGACATCGGCTGGGGCAGGCCGAGCGACGAGCTGTTTCAGTGGTGGCTCGACCGGGAGTTGGCGATCGGGCTGTTCCTGTACGGGCGCAAGTTGTGGGAGACGATGAGTTCCCACTGGCCGACCGGCGACCAGCAGCCCGACGCCACCCCGGCGCAGATCGAGTTCGCGCGGAACTGGCGGGACACGCCGAAGGTGGTGTTCTCCTCGACGATCGACAAGGTCGACTGGAACGCCCGCCTGGTCACCGGCGACGCCGTCGCGGAGATCACCCGGCTCAAGGCCGACGACGGCGAGCCGATGAGGGTCGGTGGCGCCACGCTCGCTGCGGCGGCCCTGCAGGCTGGGCTGATCGACGAGTACGAGATCGTCACCCATCCGGTGCTGGTGGGCGGCGGCACACCGTTCTTCACCGCGCTGGACAGCTGGGTGAACCTGAACCTGGTGGAGACGCGGACGTTTCCCGGTGGCGTGGTCATGACCAGGTACGAGACGAGGCGTTGAGCGCGATTCAGCGGGTCTCGATGGTGGTGAGGTCGCGGATCGCGAAGCGGTAGTGTTCCCAGCCTTCTTCGAGGAGCACGCGAAGGCAGGAGCGGGTGGTCTCGGGGCGGGGGCCGTGGGGGTTCTTGCGTGGGGTGTCCAGTTCGGCCGGGGTGACGGTGGCGAGGAAGTCGCGGACCATGGCGACGCGGCTGTTGTGGGCTTCGACAACGTCGGCGTACGGCGGTTTGTCGGTCAGCGTGTCCTCGGCGCCGTGTCCCAGGCCGAGCGGATGGAACTCCTCGCGTCCGAGGACCTCGCGGCCGAACCACAGGTCGATGGCGTGCACCAGGTGCCGCTGTGTCTGCGCGAACGACCACTCGCCGTCGACCGATATGTCGGCGGTGCCTTCTGGCATGCTCGCGACGCGTTCGACAGCCGTCGCCCAGGTCTTCTCGAGGATGGCCCAGGCAGCGCGGAGACCATCGGGGTCCTCGGCCCGCCGGGTCTCTCGGCCTGGAAAGCGGCGGTTCTGCTCGGCTTCGACGTACGCCGCGACTTCGACACCGTTGACCGTCAAGCTGCCCCCGGGCTCGGCGAGCCACGGTGCGTCGATGTCCGCGCCCTGGATGTCGATGCCGCGCATCACCACGCCGGACAGATCGGACTCGACGAACCGAGCCCCGCGCAGGTTCGCCTCGAAGAACTCCGCCCCTTGCAAGTCGTCGGACTGCCCGAACTTCGCCATGCCTTCTCCCTTGTCGTGAGCCGTGCGGCGAGCCTAACCGTGACCTCCGACACAAAAGTCGTGCGCGCGACGGGCGGCCCGTGGTGAGGTCGAGGGACAGACCGAGCGCGGCGGAGGGAGCAAGGTTGTGGATGTTCTGAGTGCGGCGGAACGAGTGGGCTTCACCAAGCGGGACCAGACGCGGTTCGAGGGCCTGGAGGTCGACACCGACCTACAGCTGCCTGAGGACGCCGAGGAGGTGCTGGCGTACTGCGGTGTGCACTCGGCTGATCGTCACGCGATGCTGGCGGCGCGTCCGGATCCGGACCGCGACCCGGAATGGTGGGCGATCACGTCGGCGCTGGCAGAAGAGGTCCAGCGAGACCTGGATCTGGCACTGCCTCCAACCGGTTTCAGAGGCTGGCCGGCGGTACCACGGGACGCGTCGGCAGTGGGACTGTTCGCAGCAGCGTGGGCGTTGCTGGCGAATCTGCAACGCGTGCGTGAGCTGCATGCGCAGCGGGGCGTGCCGGACGAGGTGACTGTCTCTACTGTCGCGGCGCTCGGTGGGGTGATGCAGACCCACCGGCACGTCTTCGGTTGTGCTGGTGTCGGGCTGATGCCGCTGTGGAGTCCACCGCTGCGCTTCCGCGGTACTGACTTCGAGATCGGTCGGCACGCGTTCACACGCACCCAGTTGGGCATGGGCGACGACGTGTCCGGCCACGTGCTGTCGATCCACATCCCACCGAGCGGCCGACTCGACGCACAGGAGTCAGAGGAGTCCGTCGCCACCGCAGTCGAGTCGTTCAAACGCTGGTATCCGGAGGAGCCGCTCGCAGGGCTCGTCTGTCACTCCTGGCTGCTGGACCCGCAGCTGGCCGAGTACCTGCGCCCGGACTCGAACATCATGCGCTTCCAGAGCCGCTTCGACATCCTCCCGCTCCTGCCACCAGAGGACCCGGCCGAGGGTGACCGTGAGCTCATGCGGCTGGGACTGCACCTGGCCGTACCTGACCACGAGCTGACTGACGAGGACCTGGACAACGTTCCGCAGGACACCACTCTGCAGAGAGCGTTCGTCAAGCATCTGCGAGCTGGCGGGCACTGGTACGGACGGACGGGCATGCTGAAGAGATGGAGCTGACGATTCCGGTTGGACAGGACACGGTCTGGGCTGAGCATCTGGCTGGCGACGGTGTTCCGGTGGTGCTGTTGCATCCGGGGATCGGCGACTCACGCGCGTGGGACCTCGTGATGCCTGGGCTCAGCGGGCACCGGGTCGTGCGGTACGACGTCCGCGGGTACGGGCGTTCACCGCAGCCGACAGGCGAGTTCTCGCTGCTCACCGACCTCGAGACGGTCCTGGACCAACTGAACCTGGAGCGCGTGCTGCTGGTCGGCTGCTCGATGGGTGGCGGTACGGCGCTCAGCTTCACGCTGACCCACCCGGAGCGAGTCCACGGCCTGGTGCTGTTGTGCCCAGGCGTCAGCGGCTTCCCGATGCCCGAAGAGCCCGAGCTGGATGCGGAGTACGACGTACTTGCGGCTAAGCGGGATGTGGAGAGTCTGGTGGAGTTCGGGCTCCGGCACTGGGCTGCGGCGGGCTCTGACGATGCTGTGGTGGCCCAGCTCCGCGCTGCTGTTCCAGCGTGGTTCGACCAGGGTGAGTACCTGAAGCCGGATCCGCCCGTCTACGACCGGCTGCACGAGATCGAGGTGCCGTCCGTCGTGATGGTCGGTGACAAGGATCGGCCGATCCTCGCAGCCGTGGCCGGCGGGACTGCTGCGCGAATCCCTGGCTGTGAGTTCGTCTGGCTGCGGGGCGTCGACCACTTCCCGAGCCTCCGCGAACCGCAGTTGGTGACCGACACCATCCTGCGATTCGCACAAGCATCACCGGTGGTTGGTCCAGCGGTCCAGTAGCGCTGCCGCTCGGCCACTGTCCACAGCCTCTCGGCACCGCTCGAAGCAGTCAGCCAACTGCTCCAGCCCAGCCTCCAACGACAGCGTCGCCAGTGCCGCCGCAGCGTTCAGCAGTACGACGTCCCGCACCGGACCGTGCTCTCCACCGACCAGCCCGCGCAGTAGCCGTGCGTTGAACGCCGCGTCCCCACCACGCAACTCCGCGAGAGAGGAGGGCCGTAAGCCCAGTGAACGCGGGTCGAACACCACCTCCGATGCAGAACCGCCATGCACCACCCAGAGCCGCGAGTACCCAGTAGTGGTGAGTTTGTCGAGCCCGTCGTCGCCGCGGGCGACCAGTGCAGAGCGGCCTTGTTTGGCGAGCGCACTGGCAAGCACAGGCAGCATGCGTTCGTTTGCTACGCCAACGAGCTGGTGTTGCGGGTTCGCCGGGTTCAGCAACGGTGCGAGTACGTTGAATGCGGTGGGGACCGCCAGCTCACGCCGTACCACCGCAACTTGGCGGAGCGCCGGGTTGAAGCGTGGAGCGAACAGGTAGGTCAGTCCGACCTCCGCAGCCGTCTGGGCGGCTTCGGCAGCGGACAGGTCGAGTGGAACGCCCAGGTGCTCGACCAGGTCGCCAGAGCCGGCTGCTGATGACGACGCGGCTCGGCCACCGTGCTTGACCACAGTGGCACCAGCAGCGGCAGCAACTACGGCTGCCATCGTGGAGATGTTCGCTGCGCCGGTCCGGTCGCCACCTGTCCCGACGATGTCCACGAACGGTCCGCTGATCCGCACTGGTGTCGCGTGCGAACGCAGTACGTCGGCCAGCCCGTTGAGCTCGTCGGCGGTCTCGCCCTTCGCTCGCAGGGCAATCAGGAACCCGGAGATCTGGGCCGGCGACACCTCGCCCAGCACCAGTTGGTCCATCGCCCAGCCGGTGTCCGCCGTCGACAGGTCGGAGCCGGCCAGGAGCGCGGAGATCAGACCGGACCACGTCCGGAGCGTTGTTGCCATCGGCATTCCTCAGGGTGTTAGGCCCCACGAGGAGAACATGACAACGGCCGCCTCGCAGGAGACGGCCCGGTGGGTACGCGCGGATTCAGGCCGTCAGGTCGACGGCCCACCACATACCTGCGCGCTGGAACATGCCACCGACCTTAGCGCACCCGGATGTGGTCGACGACAAAGCTCGGTACGTGGTCCTTCCCGGACTGCTCCGGGAAGTCGAAGACCGCGAGCATCAGCTGCAACGGGTACATCGGAGCGCCCTGGCAGCTGCGGATCGCGGTGCCGTCGACGGAGAACGTCGCCGTACCAGCGGACCACTCGACCGCGTACGTGTGGAACTCCCGGACGTCGATCGGCAGCCGCACCGCCTCGAAGTCCTGCGGTACGGCGGGGTCGCGGATCGTCTTGAGGCCCATGCCGACCGCAGCGGACTCACCAGGAACGAGCGCGTCGCCGAACACCTCCATGACGCAGATCTCGCCACAGCGATCCGGCTGATCCTCCAGCCCGACCATCCACAGCGACACCATGGAACCCGGGGCGATGTCGGCGGCTGCGCGGAGCTCGACGTACCCACCGCCCGGGGTCAAGCCCCAGAACGGCTCCTGCTCCTCCCGAACGACCAGACCGTCACGGTACGGCTGCTGGCCGATCGTGCTGCCGACAGGACCCGAGTAGTTGCCTGACTGCACACCGGAGACCCGCAGGTCCGGCTGGTGATCGCCCGCGCACCAGAGCCCCTGCTCGACAGGGATGCTGAGCGTCAGGCACGAGTCGGCCAAGCGGTACGTCGCCGCAGACGCGCTCCGCGAACTCCACTGCGGCAGGTAGTACGGCGACCAGACCGACAGGTCCAGGGCCGGCGCGTTGAAGTCGTCCGCGAACACCGGGTGAGTCATGACCCCCATGATCCGCTGCTCGGATGGCGTGTCACATCATGGTGGGCTGATCCGTCAGGGCACTCAGGAGGTAGAGGTGGACGAGCATGAGCAGCTGGCGCGGCGGTTCGAGGAGAACCGTGGGCACCTGCGTGCGGTCGCGTACCGGATGCTCGGATCGTTGCCTGAGGCCGAGGACGCCGTACAGGAGGCCTGGCTGCGGCTGAGCCGTACTGACGTGAGTGATGTCGGCAATCTGGCCGGCTGGCTGACCACGGTGGTGTCGCGGGTGTGTCTGGACATGCTGCGCAGCCGCAAGTCGCGGCGGGAAGACTCACTGGACACGTATGTGCCGGACCCAATCATCGGTGCGCCGGGACCAGAGGACGAGGCGGTCCAGGCGGACGCGATCGGGCTGGCGTTGCTCGTCGTACTGGAGACCCTGTCGCCGGCCGAGCGGCTGGCGTTCGTGCTGCACGACATGTTCGGCGTCGGGTTCGACGAGATCGCCACGATTGTGGACAAGTCGCCGGCCGCGACACGTCAGTTGGCGAGTCGCGCGCGTCGACGGGTCCAGGGTGCGCCGGCGAGTGACGGTGACGTCAGCCGGCAGCGGGCCATCGTCGAGGCGTTCATGGCTGCGTCGCGGGGCGGCGACTTCGAGGCGCTGCTAGCACTGCTAGATCCGGACGTGCTGCTGCGGGCGGACGCGGGTGCCGCGAGCGCCGAGTTCGCCGGACCGGCCGTATCGAAGCTGGTCCGCGGCGCGAGGGCGGTCGTCGAGCAGGCGCTCCTGTTCAGCCGCATGGCGCCGTACACGCAGCTCGCTCTGATCAACGGGCTGCCTGGTGCGATCACGGTCGTCGACGACCGGTTGATGGGCGTCATGGCCATCACCGTGACCGACGGCAAGATCACCGAGATCGACATCCTCGCCGACCTCGACCGCCTCGAGGTCATCCCGCTACCAGCCTGAGCATCCGTTGCGCCTGCGCCTCCGCGGTCCCTGGTGGATTGCGGTCGGCGCTCGGGCCGCCGGGCCCGATCAGCGTCAGCCAGAACCCGGCCCACAGGTAGCGGGCGGCGCGGAACCGTTCCGCGTCCACGGCGAACCGCCGTACCAACGGGGTCGGATCGACCGCTCGCCAGGACAGGTGTTCGACCAGGTTCGCCAGTTCGACGGTGCGATCGCCCAAACCCGCGTCCTCGAAGTCGACGATGCGGACCCGCGTGCCGTCCCACAGGTAGTTGGTGAGGTTGGGGTCGCCGTGGGCAACCACAGGATCCCGTACGTCGGTCAGGTCGAGCGGCTCGTTGTCGAGCCAGGTACGGGCGGCCTCGGCGATCACGCCGTCGGTGTCGCGGAGCGCGGTCAGGCCGGTTCGGGTGCGTTCGACCAGAGCGGTGAGATCTATCGGCTCGAGGCTGTCGGACGGGGTTGACCAGAGGGTCTCGATGGCGTTGCCCAGAGCGCTGGTTTGGGTGGGGGTGAGGAGGCCCTCGAGGGGGTGGCCGGGGAGGAGGGTCATCGTGATCCACGGGGCGGGGAGCCGAGCCATCGGTGGATGAGGTGAGGGGCTTGGGGGCCAGGTCGGGCGCGGTCTGCGACAGGAGGGTGAGCGCGGCCCATTCGCGGGCCGGCTCGTCGCGCAGCCACGACGCGTAGCGCTTGGTGAGGGTGCGTCCGGAGATCTCGACCGTGTGAGTCATCGAGAAAAGTTTGGCGGACGTGTCGATCACTGGCGACCTCCTTCGACGTATGAGCAGGAAGCGGATACGGCGAAGGAGCGGGATCAGATGTCTACGCAGGCGATTGCAGCGGTTGCCAGTGACCTCGTGGCGGGACTGCTGGGGGCAGGCTTCAACGGCACGGTCCGGCTGCCCGGAGAGCCGGAGTACGACAAGCAGCGGCGTTCCGTGATCCCCTCGGTGGACTCGCGCCCGCTCGTGATCGCGGAGGCGTACGGGCGGACCGACGTACAGGCAGCCGTGCGGACCGCTCGCGAGTACGGCGTACCGATCGCAGTGCAGGCGACGGGACACGGTACCCGAGTGCCTGCCGACGGCGGGATCCTGCTGAAGACGACGCCGATGACATCAGTCCTCATCGACCCGGAGCGCCGGATCGCCAAGGTCGCGCCGGGTGCCCGCTGGGGTGCAGTGCTGGATGCCGCGCGGCAGTTCGGGCTCGCCCCGCTGTCCGGTTCGCACCGCGACGTCGGCGTCACCGGGTACACGCTCGGCGGCGGAGTGGGATGGCTGGCCCGCAAGTACGGGTTCGCGGCCGACAGCGTGATCCGCGCCGAGGTCGTCACCGCCGACGGTCGCACCGTCACCGCGAGCGCCGAGCAGCACCCGGACCTGTTCTGGGCGATCCGCGGCGGCACCGGCAACTTCGGCATCGTCACCTCGCTGGAGTTCCGCCTGTACCCGGTCCGCGAGGTCCACGCCGGCATCGTGTACTACGGCATCGACCGCGCCGCCGCGATCCTCCGCCGGTACCGCGACTGGACCGCCACGATCCCCAACGAACTCAGCACCGCGGTCGTCCTGACCCGCGTCCCCGGCACCGAGCAGCGCGCCGTCGCGATCAAGGTCATGTACGCCGGCCCGGCCGATCTCGCCGAACACCTGCTGAAGCCGCTGTTCGAGACCGCCGGCCCGCGCCTGGCCGGCGAACTGAAGACGATCGAGTACGCCGACGCCGCGATGGGCGGCACGCCCGCTCGCCACCTCGACTTCCTGGACACGCTGACCGACGAGGTCATCGACGTGGTCGCCGAACTCGAGGACGCCATGGTCGAGGTCCGCCACTGGGGTGGCGCGATGGCCCACCCAGGTCCCGGCGCCGGACCGATCGGTCACCGCGAGGCGTCGTACTCACTGATCATCGACCGCGAGGTCGCCCTGCCCACCTCGGGGCGGACGTTCGTGAACTTCCTCGGCGACCCGGGGCGCGCGGACACGGCGTACGGCGCGGCGGACCTGCAGCGGCTGCGGGCGGTGAAGCGGGCCTACGACCCGACCAACTTCTTCCACCTGAACGCCAACATCCGCCCATAAAAGAACGGCCCGGGTCCCGCCCCGGGCCGTTCTCCTGCGTGAATCAGACCGTGCCGGTGTTTCCGTAGACGGTCACGTGCACGTGGTCGTAGTGGTTCGCGGTCACGCCACCGCGGTCGGCCATCGCGCGCCAGCCTTCGCTGCTGCGCTGGACCGTCCAGATGTGCTGCTGCCAGATCAGCTGGCTGACGCCGAGCTTCGTGTAGTTGGCCTTCAGCCAGTCCGCGACCTCCTGGCCCTCGGAACCGCTGACCATGATGTCGAGCGCGTGCCCGGTCGAGTGCTCCGAGCCGCTGTCGCCGGACCGCAGACCGCCGTACGACGTGATGTCGGGGAACTTCGCGCAGATCGCGCGGTGAACCCGGATCGCGTCCTGGGTCAGGCCACTCTCGACCGACGAGCCGGACTTGCAAGCCGCCTGCGAGATCGCCCCGGAAACCGCGGCGACCGGCTTGGTGGCAGACAGGTACTGCGCCTTCACCCAGCGGGACTTGCCGTCGCTGACCACCTCGGCCCAGAGGCCGTCGACCTTGCCGGTGACCGAGACCTTGGTGCCCTTCGGCAGCACGTCCAGCAGCAGGCCGGTCAGCGGCAGCGACCAGAGGTTCACGTCGGTGGTGGTGTACTTCGTGCCGGTGATCGTCGGCGGCGTCGCGTTCGCGTTGAGGTCCTGCGCCGCGCGGGTCTTCGCCGAGGTCGGCTTCGGGATCGGCGCCTGCTTCTTGAGGTGCTTGGCCGTCGGGCTCGACGTCGGCTTGGGCGCCGCGGTCGACGTGGGGTTGATCGGCGGACGCAGAGCGTCCCGGCTGATCGTGGCGTCGCGCGACAGCTGCAGGGACGAGCTGGCGATCGACGGGTCGAGCTGAACGTGCTGGCTGGGAAGTGCGGCGGCCGAACCGGTGGCAACCATCGCCACCGCCGCGCCCGGAATCGCTACCTTCACGAGACCCGGCTGGAACATCTTGGCGCGCGACTGCCGGTGCCGCGCCTGTCTGTGCCGTCCTGCCGTCACTGGTAGACCCAATCTGCCGAGACCAAAACGTTATCGACCGGAGGAGTCAAGCACACTTCGCCGCGCCGGTTCGAATCGGCTCCTCGTCTTAACGCATTACGAACATCCCCCGCCTGCCCGCGACCGTGATTCGCCCGGTATCCGGATGTGACCGTTCCGAGATCAAACGCTTGGTCGGCAGATCGCCGTCGTGATCGCGGTCGCCACGTGGTCGCCGTACCGCCAGGCCATCACAATCACGCGTCGGAGGCCGCTGCAGGCGTGGGCCGGCGCCGGGGGCGCAATTGTGATGGCCTGGCGGTTCCGCATGTGACCTGCAGCGCGGCGGTGGGGCTGTGGGTGCGGTTGACTGCGCGGGTGGGATTTCGGATCGAGGGCGGGGTTGTTGCGCGGCTGGTGATTGATCGTGCGGCGAAGCGGAACGCGCTGACCCGGGCGATGTGGGCGGACCTGCCCGGGCTGCTCGCCGGCCTGGCGAGCGACGACGAGGTGAAGGTCCTGCTGGTGACCGGCGAGGGTGCGAGTTTCTCCGCCGGCGCCGATATCCGCGAGCTGATCTCGGGCGCCGACCCGGCCGATCCGATGGCCGAACTGCGCGCGTCCAACCTGCAGGCCCAGGCGGCGTTGCGGGAGTTCCCGAAGCCGACGATCGCGGTCGTCCGCGGGCACTGCATCGGCGGCGGCCTGGAGATCGCGGTGAACTGCGACTTCCGGTTCGCCGCCCGGGACGCCAGCTTCGGCGTCACGCCGGCCCGGATCGGCGTCGTCTATCCGCCGGCCGCGATCAAGGTGCTGCTCGACCTGGTCGGTCCCGCGACTACGAAGTACTTGCTCTTCAGCGGCGAGTTGCTGACCGCGGACCGGGCCGAGCTGAAGGGCCTGGTCGACCGCGTGGAGGACGACCCGATGGCGGCGGCCGAGGAGTTCGCGGACACGTTGGTGTCGCGGTCGCAGCTGACGATCCGCTCGGCCAAGGAGTCGGTCAACGCACTGCTGGCGGGCGAGGACGCAGACACGGCAGCGGTACGGCGGTATCGCGAGACGATCGCCTCGGGTGAGCTCGCGGAAGGTATCGAGGCCTTCACGCAGAAACGCTCACCGAAGTTCGTCTGGCATTCCCTCTGAGATCAGCGTGCCGCGCAGCTCGACCCGGTCGCCGACCGCAGTCGAGACCCGGCCGGCGATCTCCTGCGCCTGCTGGTCGTCGGTCGCGTCGATCATGAAGAACCCGGCCAGC
Source organism: Kribbella sp. NPDC055110 (assembly GCF_053607525.1). Taxonomy (NCBI): domain Bacteria; kingdom Bacillati; phylum Actinomycetota; class Actinomycetes; order Propionibacteriales; family Kribbellaceae; genus Kribbella; species Kribbella sp. NPDC055110. Next base: position 343,482 of record NZ_JBSGTS010000004.1, on the reverse strand, counting down.
TGCTCCTTGGCCTCACCGAACGGCCCGTCGGTGACGACCTGCTGACTGTCCCGGATCTGCACGATCCGGCCCTCCTCGGGCGGTCGCAGGCCCTCCGAGCTGACCAGTTCACCGGACTCGGCGAGCTCCCGTTCGAGCCGCATCAACCGTTCCAGGGCCGCGTCGTCGTCCGCGGTCCACGCCCGGTCGACGCTCCGAAAGATCATCACGACGTACTTCATGGGCCACAGGCTAACCAGCCGCACCGACAGAACCCCGCGGACGGATCCGCGGGGCTCTTGTGCGTTGGCCGATCACTACGACTCGATCAGTACCAATGCCTTCGGCCGCCGACCGCGCGGCCGGTGGCTCCGAGAAGCCACAGGACCGCTCCGACCAGGAGCAGCACGATGCCGATCGTCCACAGGATCGAGATGTTCAGCACGAACCCGAGGATGAGCAGAATCAGTCCGAGGACCAGCATGGAACCTCCTTCAGTTCGACCGCCTGACGGTTGCGGCCACGGACGTCCGGTGCCCACCCTCAGCGGCCCGAACCTCCAACGGGCGTTTGACCAGCAGGCAACCGGCCAGGCCGATTGCGAGGAAGATCCACACCGTCGCGAACGCGATGCGGTATCCGTGGGTGAGTGCGACCGGCGTAACACCCGACGTACTGGCAGTAGCTACGGCGGAGACTGCCGCGACGCCGATCGCGCCGCCGATCTGGAAGCTGGCGTTCTGCAGCCCGGACGCGACACCGGCGTCTTCGCCCGCGACGTCACTCAGTGAGGCGATCGAGCCGGCGACCGTACCTGCGCCCAACCCGGCACCGAAGATCGTGAGCCCCCAGAAGGCCAGCTCGAAGTACCCAGAGGACACGGTCAGCTGGGTCATCAGCGTCGTACCAACTCCTGCGACCAGTAGTGACACGAAGGCGACCCGACGCGGTCCGACTCGAGTGACTAGGTGCTGACCGATCATGGACGCCACGACCGCGGCTGCTGCGAGTACTGCGGACATGAGGCCGTAGCGGATCGCTGACGCACCCAGTGCGAGCTGTGCGTACTGCGTGTAGATGAAGTTGAGTCCGAACGCCGCCAACCCCCAGCTGATCGTGATGAGGTTGCCGCCGACCAGTGCGCGCGAGTGGAAGATCCGGAGCGGTACGAGCGGTGCAGCCGAGCGCTTCTCCACTGCTACGAACAGTGCGAACAGAGCGGCGGAGGCGAGCACCAGCAGTACGGTCCGCGTCGCCGGCGACTCGGGTGCCTCAATGACGGCGTACACGAGGACCATGAGTGCTGCGGTGACGGTGACGGCACCGGCCACGTCGAATCCGCGGCGTCCCGGTCCGCGGCTCTCCTGCAGCAGTACGGGCGCCAGTACGACGACCAGCACGCAGACCGGCACGTTGATGAAGAAGATCCACTGCCAGCCGAGTCCGTCCGTGACAGGACCGCCGACGAGCGAGCCCGCCGTACCGCCGACCCCACTGGTGGCGCCCCAGATCCCCAGCGCCTTGTTGCGATCCGGACCGGACGGGAACGTGGTCATGACGATCGACAACGCACTGGGAGCCAGTACGGCGGCTGCCGCGCCCTGCAGCCCGCGTGCGAGGACCAGAGCGTCACCACTCCACGCGAGCCCGCAGAGCAGGGAGGACCCTGCGAACAGGAGCAGTCCGGTCATGAAGACGCGCCGGCGACCCAGCAGGTCGGAGATCCGGCCGCCGAGCAGCAGGAGGCCGCCGAACATCAGCCCGTACCCGCTGGGCACCCACTGCGCACCACCGGTCGAGAAGGTCAGCTCCCGCTCGATCGACGGCACGGCGACGAGCACGATCGACGCGTCCAGGATGATCATGAACCCGGTCAGACAGAGCAACGCCAGCGCGAGCCAACGCTTCGAATGCGAAACCATCAGGCATCTCCAGTACGCCGGGACGCCCCGGCTGAGCGTCACTCGGCGGAGACGTCGGTGCCGACCGGGTGCATTTCGACATTCCGGTTCTGTCGAAGTACGGCGTACCTGCTTCGACGTACCTGTTAACTGGGGGTCACAGCGACCTCCACTCGGGACAGGATGGTGACTGTGAAGTACATGCTGCTGATCTACAGCAACGCCGAGAGCTGGGCGGGCCTGTCGGCCGAGCAACGAGACGGCCTGACCGAGGCGCACGAGGCGCTGTCGCGGGAGCTGACCGAGCAGGGCCTGCTGGTCAGTGCCGCCGGTCTGGCAGACCCGATCACCACCCGGACCGTTCAGGTGCGTGACGACACCACGACCACGACGGACGGGCCGTACGCCGAGGCGAAGGAGCACCTGGCCGGGTTCTACCTGGTGGAGTGCGACACCATCGACCAGGCGATCGGCTACGCGGCCCGCATGCCGGATGCGGAGTACGTCGCCGTGGAGGTGCGACCGGTCATGGACATGTCTGGGCTGGAGATGTGACTAGCTTCGAGCTGCTGCTGCGCGAGCAGACGCCGCAGGTGCTCAGCGCGCTGGTCCGGCACTACGGCCACTTCGACCTGGCCGAGGAAGCGGTCCAGGAGGCTCTGCTCGCGGCCGCGCAGCAGTGGCCGACCGAGGGCGTGCCGGACAACCCCCGTGGCTGGCTGATCCGGGTTGGGTCGCGCCGGCTCACCGATCTGCTCCGTAGCGAGTCGGCCAGGCGGCGGCGTGAGGAGAACGCGGCACAGCTCGCCGCTCCGGAGGAGTTCGTTGCGTCCGGCCCGGAGATCGACGATCCGGGTGGTCGGGACGACACACTGACGTTGCTGTTCCTTTGCTGCCATCCGGCGTTGTCGGCGGCGTCGCAGATCGCACTGACGCTGCGTGCGGTCGGTGGTCTCACCACGGCGCAGATCGCGGCCGCGTTCCTGGTGCCGGAGGCAACCATGGCGCAGCGGATCAGCCGGGCGAAGCGGAGCATCAAGCAAGCGGGGAGTTCGTTCGAGATGCCGCCGGAGGCGGAGCGCGACGAGCGGCTGGGCGCCGTACTGCATGTGCTCTACCTGATCTTCAACGAGGGCTACACAGCGTCGTCCGGTACGTCGTTGCACAGTGCGGAGCTGACTACCGAGGCGATCCGGCTGGTGCGTGGCGTGCGGAAGCTGCTGCCGGACGACGGTGAGGTGGCGGGGCTGCTGGCGCTGATGCTGCTGACTGACGCGCGACGGGCGGCACGGACCGGTGCGGACGGGACACTGATCCCGCTGGCCGAGCAGGACCGCTCCAAGTGGAACCGGGCCGCCATCGTCGAGGGCGAGGCGATGGTGAGCGATGCGCTGTCGCGGACGCAGCTGGGGCCGTACCAGGTACAGGCGGCGATCGCTGCGGTCCATGACTCGGCAGAGCGAGCTGACGACACGGACTGGCGGCAGATCGTCGCGCTGTACGACGTACTGGAGCAGCTGGTCGACAACCCGATGGTGAAGCTCAACCACGCTGTGGCGGTGGGTATGGCGGTCGGTCCGAAGGAAGGGCTCGCCGTACTCGAGCCACTCGAGTCGGACGACCGCATGAACCACCGGCTCGAGGCTGTCCGCGCGCATCTGCTCGAGATGTCCGGTGACGTGGCTGCTGCGCGGGAGAGCTACCTCCTGGCGGCCCGCCGTACGACGAGCACGCCGGAGCGGAACTACCTGCAGGCGAAGGCGGACCGGCTGACCTGAGGTCGCGTAGGTTGGACATGTGGATCTCACCAGGGCCTCACTCCTCCGGGAGATGCTGACCGGCACCGAACTGGGTAGCCGGACCACGGAGTTCGGCTATGCGCTGCGACGCTTCACCACCAGGCGCAGTGGGCTGATGCTGTTCGGACCGGTCGACGACGAGCCCTGGCACCTGACCGCGCACTTGGACGACGAGCTCCACCGCGCCGGCATCGAGGACCTGAGGCCGTCGCTGGTCCGCTGGGCGCCGCCGCCGGACGCACCACCCCACCTGGCGATCGGTCTGGACCGCCTACGCGATGCAGGTCGTGGTGAGTCGTTGCTGGTCGTTGCTGAGGACACACCGGCCGACACGTTGCTGGAACGGATCAGCGACGTACGGCGACGCGGTACGACGATCTTCAGCATCGGCAACGGCGACAACGAGCTGGCGTCCCTCAGCCACGAGACCCTCGTACCCGAACTACTGGTCCCGGACGGGTTCGGCTGGACGACCCGTGAGGTACTGGAGGAGCAACCAGCCGAAGGCTTCGAGACCGCCCAGCACCTGGTCAGCCTCGCCGCCGCCGACGACGAAGCCGGCCGCCCAGGCTGGCGCCGCCGCCTCCGCACCGCCATAGAACGCCTCAGCGGCGAACCCGCCTGACCGAGCAGGTCCTAGTGTCCGGAGTCGGAAGTACGCGGCTACTTGGTAGGCCGTGTGGTGGCGAGTCCGAAACTTGAGCCGGTGGTGTCCGACTTCTGAAGTCCGTGACACAAATTGTTGGTGGGCGGTGCGCCCAGCATGAGCGCCGTCAAGGCCTCCCCAAACCGGTCTGGGGAGCAAGACCCACCCGAACCAGCCTGTAACACTCCCCATTCGGAGCGGATCGACCCGCGGATCGACCCGCGGATCGCATCTTTGAGAACCCACCGACCATTCTCGCGGCCCGATGATGGTCGGTAGCTTCTCAAAGATGGAGCCTGCGGCCGATTCCGGTGGTTTGGGGAGTGTTGCAGGCTGATTCGGGTGGGTGTGGCTCCCCACACCGGTTTGGGGAGGCCCGAGTGCCGCGAATTCCTGGGCGTGCGTCGAACCCGCCGAACCTATGGCACGAACTTCCGACTCAGGACCCTAGACGATCAGGGCCTATACGTTCAGGTAGAGAGCCGACAGCCGGGGGAGGCGGGCCTCCAGGTCGTCTTCGTCGTCGAAGTCGATCTCCTTGCCGGCGGGGAGATCCGGGGTGTCCGGGGCGTTGCGGTCGACGGCCTTCCAGTACGCCGGCTCGTCGCCGGTCAGGTTCTTGTAGGCGTGACTGCCAACGTGCAGCATCCCTTCGCCGTCGAAGCCCTCGAACCCCTCCGGCCGGTCCTCGTCCACCACATCCGCGAGCGAGTCCGGGTCGATCAGCGCGGCGTCCCACACCTCCCGCCCCTGCGCGAGCAGCCAGCCCCGGAACGAGTCGAACCCGTCCTCCGAAGCGCCGGAGTTGATCAGGTACGCCGCCGCCCACAGATCCCAGCGGTACGACTCGACCTGCAACCGCGCGAGTTCGGTCCCGAACCCCACAATCTCCTCGGCCTCCGCCGTACCCAGAACCTTGGTCAACGCGTCCGCAACCCCGTCCGGATCAGCCACGGTGTCATCCACCGAGGCCCGCGCATCCTCGACCAGAGCCCAGAACGAATCCCTGTCCACCCCCAAACCATCTCACCGACCCCGGGTCCAACGGGAGGGTTAACTACCAGACCTCGTCGAGTTGTTGGTGTTGTTCGGGGGTTAGGGAGAGGTGGGCGCCTGCTAGGGCGGTGGTGAGGTAGGTGGGGGTGCTGATGCCGACTATGGGGGTGATGGCGGGGGTGCCTGCGGTGAGCCAGGCGAGGACTACTGCGGAGCGGGTGGTGTTGAGGGTGGTGGCGAGGTCGGTGAGGACCTCTAGTCGGCGGGTGGTGCCGGGGTGGTCGAAGGCTGGGTCGAGGGGGCGGTCGGCGCGGTTCTCGTAGGCGCCGGACATCAGTGGGCTGTACGCGAACAGCTGCTGCTCCGGGTTGTTCTGTGCGTAGTCGAGGACCTCGTCGGTGATCCAGCCGAAGCGGTGGTCGTGGGAGTGGTCGCGGACGAACGGCCGGGGCTGCAGGTACGAGTAGCGCAGCTGCAGCGCGCTCGGAGCCATCACGCCGAGCTCACCCGCCAGACCGCGCATCCGTTCGGCCCGCCACAGTGCGTAGTTCGAGAGCCCGAGGCGCCCGATCGTGCCGGCCGCAGCGTGCTTGCCGAACGCTGCGACGGTCTCCTCCAGCGGAGTGGACCTGTCGTCGCGGTGTGCCCAGTACAGGTCGATGTGGTCGACACCGAGGCGGCGCAGCGAGGTCTCGAGCGCGGCGTCGATCGCCTTGGCGCCGAGGCCTTCCGTGTGCTCGGGGTAGCTGCCGGGCCAGAGTGGTTCGCATCCGACCTTGGTCGCCAGCTTGACCCGATCCCGTACGCCGGGACGCTGCGCGAACCACCTCCCGAGCAGCTCCTCACTCTGGCCGCCCTGTCCGTTCGGGACCTGCCAGAACGCGTAGCAGTTCGCGGTGTCGATCCACTCTCCGCCGGCGTCCACGTAGGCATCCAGCAACCGGAACGAGGTCTCCTCGTCGATTCGCGTCCCGTACTCCATCGCGCCCAGCGCCAGATTCACCATGCGCCAGATCCAACAAGCTAGAGCGCTGTCTAGGTCAAGTCTGCGAATTCCCGCAGTACCGGAGCCAGTGTCGCCGCTTCGGTCCCGTGGTTCTCGCCGGGGATCACCTTCAACGTCGCGGTAGGCAGATGCTCGGCCACAGCGAGAGCGCCGGCCGAGAGCGCGGGCCAGGTCTTGTCGCCGTGCAGCACCAACACGGGAACCTTCACGTCGGCCCAGCGCTCGGAAGGCAGTGGGTTGCCGGACATGGTGGCCCCCATGATGCGTCCGTCGTACGCGATCGTGTGCGCGACCGCCTCGACCGGCGCCCAGTACGGCGACTGCTTCATGCCCGGGATCGCCTCCGCGGGCATGCCGGCGGCCGCGGTCATGAACAGCTCGGCGGCCTTGTCGCGACGGCCCTCTGCGACGAACGCATCGAGCTGCTCAACGTAGTCGGACGGCAGCGGCGGTCGTACGTCGTCGACGACAACCGGCGGCTCGAACAACGCCAGCCCGGCGATCGGAAGCCCCGCGGCGGCAGCGTCCAGCGCCAGCAGCGCGCCCGACGACCAGCCGAACAGGATGGCCGGCTGGCCGGCGTCCTGGATCAGAGCGGCGATGTCCTCGATCTCCCGCTGGATCGCGTACGGCGCGGTGTCGGTGCTCGCGCCACGGCCGCGCCGGTCGTACACGTACGTCCGGAAACCGTCGGTCAGCAGCTGCCCGACCTGGTCGTTGGTCGGGTTCACGGCCCGGTGCGCGGTCGCTCCGTCGATCAGGATCAGCGGTCTGCCCGCGCCGTACGCCTCGAAGGCGATCGTGGTGCCGTCGGCCGATGTCACGGTGCTCATGGTCTTCTCCTCACTGGATGGGAACTAGACCGTACAGTACTCGGCAGAGAACTGGACTGTCTAGTATGATTTCTGCATGGAGCAGGCAGAGATCGAGGGCCGGACGCCCCGCAAGCGCCGCGCGATCCTGGCCGCCGCGACCGAGGTGTTCCTCAGCCACGGGTACCTCGGCGCGAGCATGGACGAGATCGCGGCCAAGGCCGAGGTCTCCAAACAGACCGTCTACAAGCAGTTCGAGAACAAGGAGCGCCTGTTCGCCGAGATCGTCCTCGGCACCAGCGACCAGTTGATCGACGGCCTCCAGCAGGCGTACGTCGACACGCTCGAAGGGGCCGCCGACGCGCGCGAAGCCCTGCGGGCGCTGGCGCATCGCCTGCTCCAGAGCCTCACCGCCGACAGCGTCCTGCAGCTCCGCCGGCTCGTGATCGCCGAGGCGGACCGGTTCCCCGAGGTGTGCGGCGCGTGGTTCAACAGCGGCTTCGAGAAGTCCCTCGACGCGCTCGGGCAGGCGCTGAGCCGGTTGAGCGATCGCGGTCTGCTGCGCGAACTCGACGACCCGACGCTGGCGGCGTACCAGTTCGCCGGTCTGGTGATGTACAAGCCGATGAACCGCGCCATGTTCGCGGGCACCCGGCAGCGCCCGAAGCCCGGCGAGCTCGAGAAGCTCGCCGACCAGGCCGCGGAGGTCTTCCTCGCGGCGTACGGACTAGAGCGTTCCGCGAGTTGACGTCCGGACCACCAGCTCCGGCGTGAAGATCACGCGCTGGTGCTCGTGGTCCAGGTTCGACGACTCGTCCAGCAACAACTCGGCGGCCGTCCGGCCGAGCAGCTGCCGCGGCTGACGCACCGACGTCAGCGGTACGGCGGCCGCCTCCGCGAACTCGATGTCGTCGTACCCGACGATCGCGAGATCCTCCGGAACACGCAGCCCGAGACTCACGCACTGCTGCAGCAATCCCAACGCCAGCAGGTCGTTCGCGCAGAACGCGGCCGTCGGTCGGCGACCCGCCGGGAGACCCGCAAGTCGTTGCCCAGCGCCCCTGCCTTCGGCGACGGTGAGTGCGCCGGTGGTCAACTCGACCAGGTTCGACATCGGTTTCCCCGCGGTCCGCAGTGCGCGCCGGGCGCCGTCGCGACGGTCGACGACCTGTCCGATCGTGTTCGGCCCGCCGACGTACGCGATCCGCTCGTGGCCGAGCTCCAGCAGATGCGAGATCGCGAGCTCGCCGCCGAGTACGTCGTTCACCGCGACCGAGCAATGCGCCGCGTTGTCGAGCGCACGGTCCACCACGACCACCGGCGTACCGCGGGACGGCAGCTCGCGCAGGCGGGACGAGTTCTGGTCGATCGGCGTGATCAGGATGCCCTGGACGCGTTGCTGTTCGAGCAGATCCAGGTACGCCGCCTCGCGGTCGGCGTCCTCGCTGCTGGTGCAGAGGAACACCGAGAGGCCGGCCGCCTGCGCAGCCTCCTCGACGCCCTTCGCGACGTCGGTGAAGAACGGGTTGCCGGCGTCGAGCATCACGTAGGCGAGGATGCGGCTGGAGCCGGCCCGCAACTGCCGCGCCGACTCGTTCCGGACGAAGCCGAGCGAGGCCATCGCGGCCTCGACCTTCGCGCGGGTCAGCGGGCTGACCACCTCGGGACGGTTCAACACGTTCGACACGGTCCCCAGCGAGACGCCGGCGGCCGCCGCGACCGCCTTCACCCCGGCCGCGTGCGGCTTCGGCGCACGACGTCGCCGGGTGCGCTCGGGCAGGGCTTCCGCATCGTCGACGGACACGAGACCTCCCTGCGCACTTGAAACGTGTTAGCTGCCGAAGGATACCCGGTTCAGGTCTGATCTCCGCTGCGGCAGTCCGGGATCGGACGCAAAAGCTGGGCAAGCTCTTGACGGCCACCCAGAGCCACGCTTAGCGTCATGGAGCGCTCTTGAAACCTTTCATCGAGGAGGTTGGCTGCACAACCCAGCCCCGCCCGCCCGAGGGACAGGTGACGTCGTGAATCGTTACTGCTTCTGTCTGCAGGTCCGGCCCGATCGGCTCGACGAGTACGTCGAGCGGCACCGTGACGTGTGGCCCGAGATGCAGGCCGCGCTGTGGAACTCCGGGTGGCACAACTACTCGCTGTTCCTGCGCGACGACGGACTGCTGATCGGGTACGTCGAGTCCGAGGACCTGGAGGCGGCGCAGAAGGCGATGGCGGCGACCGAGGTCAACTCCCGCTGGCAAGCCCAGATGACCGAATTCTTCACCGGCATAGACGGCCGCCGGCCGGACGAGTCGTTCCTGCTGCTGCCCGAGATCTTCCATCTGACTGCGTTTGATTCTGAAGGGGACTGAAGCATGACGACCGAAGCCGTGAAGGCCGCCCTCAGCCGCCAGGAGATCGAGCTGCCCTCGTGGGCGTTCGGCAACTCCGGCACCCGGTTCAAGGTGTTCTCCCAGCCGGGGGTCCCGCGGTCCCCGGAGGAGAAGATCGCCGACGCGGCCGTCGTCCACAAGTACACCGGGGTCGCGCCGAGCGTCGCGCTGCACATCCCTTGGGACAAGGTCGAGGACTATGCGGCGCTGGCGGCGTACGCGAAGGAACACGGTGTCCGGCTCGGGGCGATCAACAGCAACGTGTTCCAGGACGACGACTACAAGCTGGGCAGTGTCACCAACCCGGATCCCGCGGTCCGCCGGAAGGCCACCGACCACCTGCTCGAATGCGTCGACATCATGGACGCGACCGGGTCCCGCGATCTGAAGCTGTGGTTCTCCGACGGCACCAACTACCCGGGCCAGGACGACATCCAGGACCGGCAGGACCGGCTCGCGACCGCGCTGAAACAGGTGTACGACCGGCTCGGCGACGACCAGCGGATGCTGCTCGAGTACAAGCTGTTCGAGCCGGCCTTCTACACCACGGACGTGCCGGACTGGGGTACGTCGTACGCGCACTGTCTCGAACTGGGGCCTAAGGCAACGGTCTGTATCGACACCGGTCACCACGCGCCGGGGACGAACATCGAGTTCATCGTCGCGTTCCTGCTCCGGGCGAAGAAGCTCGGCGCGTTCGACTTCAACAGCCGGTTCTACGCCGACGACGACCTGATGGTCGGGGCCGCCGACCCGTTCCAGCTGTTCCGGATCATGAACGAGATCGTCCGCGGCGAGGCGCTCGACCCGGATCGCGGGATCGCGTTCATGCTCGACCAGTGCCACAACATCGAGGAGAAGATCCCCGCGATCATCCGCTCGGTGATGAACGTCCAGGAGGCCACCGCGAAGGCGCTGCTGGTCGACCGCGATGTACTGCGCAAGGCCCAGCAGGAAGGCGACGTACTGGGTGCGAACGCCGCGCTGATGGACGCGTACAACACAGATGTGCGGCCGCTGCTCGCCGAGCTGCGCGAGTCGCAGGGCCTGGACGCGGACCCGGTCGCGGCGTACAAGCGCAGCGGCTACTTCGAGCAGATCACCAAGGACCGGGCCGACGGCCGGCAGGCCGGATGGGGAGCATGAGAGTGAGCGACACTGCAGCCGAGCTCGTTGCGCGTAGCAACCGACTGGGTGCCGATGCACGCAACACCAACTACGCCGGCGGAAACACGTCGGCGAAGGGTACGACGATTGACCCGGTCACGCAGAATCCCGTGGACCTGCTGTGGGTCAAGGGATCCGGCGGCGATCTCGGCACGCTGACCGAGAAAGGTCTCGCCGTACTGCGGCTCGACCGGCTGAACGCTCTGGTCGACACCTATCCGGGTGTGGACCGTGAGGACGAGATGGTCGCCGCCTTCGACTACTGCCTGCACGGGAAGGGCGGTGCGGCGCCGTCGATCGACACCGCGATGCACGGGCTGGTCGATGCCCCTCATGTCGACCATCTGCACCCGGACTCCGGGATCGCGCTGGCGACCGCGGCAGACGGCGAGAAGCTGACCGCGGAATGCTTCGGCGACCGTGTGGTGTGGGTGCCCTGGCGACGCCCCGGCTTCCAGCTCGGCCTCGACATCGCGGCCGTGAAGCGTGAGAACCCGCAGGCCATCGGCTGCATCCTGGGCGGCCACGGCATCACCGCGTGGGGCAACACGTCCGAGGAGTGCGAATCGAACTCCCTGGAGATCATCCGTACGGCGGAACGCTTCCTGGCGAACCGCGGCGTACCTGAGCCGTTCGGCGCGCTGGTCGCCGGCTACGAACCCCTCCCCGTCGACGAACGCCGCCGCCGGGCAGCCGAACTCTCGCCTGTCATCCGTGGGCTGGCGTCGACAGACAAACCGCAGGTCGGCCACTTCAACGATTCGGATGCGGTGCTCGAGTTCCTGTCGCGCGAGAAACTGCATCCGCTTGCACAGCTGGGCACCTCGTGCCCGGACCACTTCCTCCGTACCAAGGTCCGCCCGCTCGTACTCGACCTGCCGCCGTCCGCGTCGGTGGACGAATCAGTTGCCCGGCTGAAGGAGCTGCACACCCAGTACCGCGAGGACTACGAGGCGTACTACCGGGCGTTTGCCGAGCCGGACAGCCCGGCGATGCGGGGCGCCGACCCGGCGATTGTGCTCGTCCCGGGTGTCGGGATGTTCAGTTTCGGCAAGGACAAGCAGACCGCGCGGGTGGCCGGCGAGTTCTACGTGAACGCGATCAACGTCATGCGGGGCGCCGAGGCGGTGTCGACGTACGCGCCGATCGACGAGCGGGAGAAGTTCCGGATCGAGTACTGGGCGCTGGAGGAGGCGAAGCTGCAGCGGATGCCGCGGCCGAAGCCGCTCGCGACGCGGGTCGCATTCGTGACCGGTGGCGGGTCGGGCATCGGCAAGGCGATCGCGCAACGGCTGGCCGCGGAGGGCGCATGCGTTGTCGTCGCGGACCTGGATCAGGCTGCGGCCGAGGCGGTGGCGAAGGAGATCGGCCCCACGGACGTGGCTGTCGCGGTCGGCGCGGACGTGTCGTCGGCGGATGCGGTCGAGGCGGCATTGCGCGAGGCGGTGCTGGCGTTCGGCGGTGTCGACCTGATCGTCAACAACGCCGGGCTGTCGATCTCGAAGTCGTTGCTGGAGACAACGGAACGCGACTGGGACCTGCAGCACGACGTGATGGCGAAGGGCTCGTTCCTGGTGTCGCGAGCAGCCGCGAAGGTGCTCATCGACCAGGGGATGGGCGGCGACATCGTCTACATCTCGAGCAAGAACGCGGTGTTCGCCGGCCCGAACAACGTCGCGTACGGATCCGCCAAGGCGGACCAGGCCCACCAGGTGCGGCTGCTCGCGGCCGAGCTCGGCGGGTACGGGATCCGCGTCAACGGGGTGAACCCGGACGGCGTCGTACGGGGATCCGGGATCTTCGCCGGCGGCTGGGGCGCGAAGCGGGCCGCGGTGTACGGCGTACCGGAGGAGGAGCTCGGTGCGTACTACGCGCAGCGGACCCTGCTGAAGCGTGAGGTGCTGCCGGAGAACGTCGCGGCCGCGGTGTTCGCGCTGACCGGTGGAGATCTCACGCACACGACCGGCCTGCACGTCCCCGTCGACGCCGGCGTGGCCGCCGCCTTCCTCCGCTAGGTGTTGTCATGAAGCGGGTCGCGGCGGTGGATCTCGGGGCCTCGAGCGGGCGGGTGATGCTCGGTGAGGTCGGCGCGGACGTCCTTGAATTGCGGGAGCTGAACCGCTTCTGGAACGGTCCGGTGCGCGTGAGCGGCCGGCTGCACTGGGACGTCCTGCACCTCTACCGCTCGATCCTGGAGGGGCTGCGGGCCGCCGGTCCGCTCGACGGCATCGGCATCGACTCCTGGGCAGTCGACTACGGACTGCTCGACGAGAGCGGTCGTCTGCTGGGCAACCCCGTCCACTACCGCGACGCACGCACCGACGGCGTGATGGAACGCGTCCTGTCGACGATCCCCGCGTCAGAGCTGTACGCCGTCACGGGCCTGCAGCGGCTGCCCTTCAACACGATCTACCAGCTCGCCGCCGAAAACCTGCCGGTCGATGCGGCGACGTTCCTGATGATCCCTGACCTGCTGGCGTACTGGCTGACTGGGGAGATCGGGGTGGAGCGGACCAACGCATCTACTACCCAGCTGTACGACGTATTGGCCCGGGACTGGAGTGATCAGTTGATATCGCGGATGGGGTTGCCGCGGCGGGTGTTTCCTGCGCTGCGCGAGCCCGGCGATGTGATCGGCAGCGTGTTGCCCGACGAGACCGGGTTGGTGCCCGGGATCCCGGTGATTGCTGTGGGGTCCCATGACACGGCCTCGGCTGTAGTTGCGGTGCCTGCGGTGGGTGAGCGGTTCGCGTACATCTCCTCGGGGACCTGGTCGCTGGTCGGGCTCGAGCTCGATGCGCCGGTCCTCACGGACGACGCCCGAGCAGCGAATTTCACCAACGAGGGCGGCGTCGACGGGCGGACCCGGTTCCTGCGGAACGTGATGGGGCTGTGGATCCTGCAGGAGTGCCAACGGATCTGGGGCGACGACGACCTGCCCGGACTGCTGCGGGAGGCGGCCGACGCGCCGCCGTACGCCGTATTGATCGATCCGGACGCACCCGAATTCCTTGCCCCGGGCAACATGCCGGCGCGGATCGAGGAGCACTGCCGGGCGACCGGGCAGGACGCGCCACGGTCCCGCGGCGCGGTGGTCCGCTGCATCCTGGAGAGCCTCGCCCTCGCGTACCGCCGTACGTTGCGTGCCGCACAGACGATCGCGAACCGAGAGGTCGACGTACTGCACGTGATCGGCGGTGGTTCGCGGAACGAGCTGCTCTGCCAGCTGACTGCCGACGCATGCGGCGTACCCGTCCTCGCCGGACCCGTCGAGGCGTCCGCGTTGGGCAACGTCCTCGTCCAAGCTCGCGCCCTCGGCGAGCCCTTCCCGGACCTGAGCGCGATGCGCGCCCTGGTCCGATCCACCCATTCTCTGCGGCGCTACGACCCGCAGGGCAAACCGGCCGACTGGGACGCCGCCGAGTCCCGGGTATTCGGAACCAGGTGATCCGCATGACCGTTCTCTCCCAGGAACTTCGACCGCTCGCGCGACGGGTACCGCCGCGCGAGATCAGTCACGACGACCTGCAACTGCTGCGGTTGCTCGCCACCGGCCTCCCGGTCGACGGCGTCGCCCGCCGCCTCGAACTGTCCGAACGCACCGTCCGCCGGCGCACCCGGCTGATCTGCGACCGCCTCGGCTTCAGCACCGCCATCGAAGCCATCGTCTGGGCCGCCCGCCGCGGTCTGGTTTAGATCAAGTACCTGAATTCTGGTGAGTTCGGGTTGATGCGTTCGATGTCGAGCGGGGCGGCCTCCATGCGGGACAGCAGCAGTGGGAGGTCGTCCCGGGTACTGATCTCGATGCCGACCAGGGCGACGCCGGTCTCGCGGTTGTTGCGCTTGACGTACTCGAAGAGCGTGATGTCGTCGTCCGGGCCGAGCGTCTCGTCGAGGAAGGCCCGCAGGGCGCCGGGCTCCTGCGGGAACGTCACCAGGAAGTAGTGCTTGAGGCCTTCGTACACCAACGAGCGCTCGAGAATCTCGCCGTACCGGCTGACGTCGTTGTTCCCGCCGGACAGCAGGCAGACGACGGTCTCGCCCGGGCGTACGTCGAGACCGTTGCTCAGGGCACTTGTCGACAAAGCGCCCGCGGGCTCCGCGATCAGGCCGTCGGTCTGGTAGAGCGCGAGCATCTCCGAGCACACGAGCCCCTCGGGCACAGACATGAGCTCGACGCCGGCCTGCTGCACCAGCGGGAGGGTCGCGTCGCCAACCCGGCGTACGGCGGCACCGTCGACGAAGCTGTCCAGCTGCGGCAACGTCACCGGCGTACCGGCCGCGACCGCCGCGGCCATGCTCGCCGCGCCACCCGGTTCCACCCCGACGATGCGTACGCCGGGATGCCGCTCGGCGATCCACGTTGCAACCCCTGCAACGAGACCGCCCCCACCGACAGGCACCACGAGTACGTCGGGAGCGTGGCCGAGCTGCTCCACCAACTCGATCGCCACGGTCCCTTGCCCCGCAACGGTTCTCGGGTCGTCGAACGCCGGCACCATCGTCGCGCCGGTCGCTTCAACTTCCGCGAGAGCAGCGGCGGCTGCGTCGTCGTACGTGTCGCCGGTGACGATTACCTTCACTTGCTTGCCGCCGAGGGCCGCGATCCGGTCTCGCTTCTGGCGCGGCGTCGTCCGCGGCACGTACACCTTGCCGTGGACGCCGAGTATGTGGCACGAATACGCCAGCCCCTGGCCGTGGTTCCCGGCGCTCGCACACACCACGCCGGCGGCCTTCGCCCCGTCGTCGAGCTGCGCGATCAGGTTGTACGCGCCGCGAAGCTTGTAGGAACGGCCGATCTGCAGGTCCTCCCGCTTCAGCCAGACCTGCGCGCCGGTGCGCTCGGAGAGACGGAGATTACGCTCCAACGGTGTACGCACAGCGACACCGTCCAAGCGCTTGACGGCGGCCTCGATCGCCGCCGCGTCAACGATGTCGCCGGTGGTCGATCGAGCGACTGAACCACTGCCCTGCATGACGTTCCTTCCCGTGCATTTGCACGATCTTCGCCGATTCGCTCGCTGCACAAGACGATTGGCGTCCACAGTCCGGACCGGCGGATACCTTTTGCGTTCCAGACTCTTGCACCAGGCGTGAAACGGCTCTTCACTGGGCAGTCTAGTTTTCATACGCTCACTCGGTGTAACGGCCACGGCCCTGGGAGAGATGAACCGGGTACAGGCCGGTCAGTGAGGACTGGAGGGCACATGGAACTGATTCCGTTCAGTCTGTGGGGCGACGCTTTGTGGTGTGGTCAGGAGGTCGTGCGGGAGGCTCCGCACGAGCAGGCGATCCGTAGCCTGTTCCCGAACCCCATCCCGGCGCGCGGCGCAGATCTGGACACCGAGGCGGACCTCGTCCCGGAACCGCACAACCGTTTCGACCCGCGGTCGATCGCCGTTCGGGTGCAGGGCAAGGTTGTCGGCTATCTGCCGAGGGACGACGCGCACCGGTACCACCCGGTGCTGTCAGATCTGGTGGCGCAAGGCCTGCAACCGCAGGTTCCGTGCCACCTGTGGGTGAGTGAGTGGGAGCCGGCGGACTGGGACGGTAAGGGCACCCAGGGCACCGAGTTCCATGCCAGCGTCGCGGTCGCCCTCGGGCAGCCGCACATGCTCGTCCCGGTGAACCTGCCCCCGCCAGGCAGTTTTCACCTGCTACCGCCCGGCAGCGGCATCGTCGTACCGGGCAGCGAGGTGCATCCCGACGTACTGGCGCCGTTCTTCCGCGCGGAGGGCGAGTGCTGGGTGTACGCCACCATGCACGCGATCGAGGAGGAGGACAGCATTCAGGACCGGCACCGGATCGTGGTCGAGATCCGGATCGACGACGAACCCGTCGGCCGGCTCAGCCCGCGGCTGAGCGCCGAGTTCCTGCCCGCGATCCATTACCTCGCCGACATGCGGGCCGAGACCGCCGCCCGGGTCGCCGTCCGCGGTGACCGCTGCGCATCGGAGGTGATTCTCTACGCGGCGCGAAGTCACGACCTGCCGGCCACCTGGCCGGACGGGCTGGCTCGCTCCCCAGTCGCTTCCCCGCAATGGCACTACTGGGCCACCAAAGAGGCCAACTAGGCGGCTGCGCAGTACTGACCATGCCTCACCAGGCCGGTACTGCGGAGCTACTTTCAGGGCGCCGGGCAGCTTCCCTTGGAGAGCTGCCCGGCACCGAGCAGGCGCCGCACGCCTGCCCACGGGGTCCGAGTCCCCGCACCGATGAGACGGTTGCGCCGGGCAATCATGACGCGGACTGGTTCAACTCCGCCGCATTCTCCTCGCACCACGCGGAAAACGTGTTCGGTGACCGCCCGGTGAGCCGCCGTACGGCGTCTGTTCGCAAACCGATCGTGTCGGCGCGCATGAGGGCCAATCCCTCGATCAGGGCGGCCGCCAAGTCCGCCGGAGCCCCTTCTGGATAACGGAATCGAACCGCTTCCTCAGGTGTCGCGATCGGCCGTACGTCGAGGGCGCGCCCGATCGCCGTACCGAGGATCGCGACCTGTTCCGCGAGGGTGAACGCCTCGGGACCCGTCAAGGTGTACGCCTGCTTCTCGTGACCCTCCTCGACCAGCACCGTCGCCGCGACCGCCGCGATGTCCGCCGGGTCGATCGGAGCTGCCCGGCCCGGCCCGATCGGGTCGAGTACGTAGCCGCCGGCGCGGATCGTCGGCAGCCAGTCGAACGCGTTCGTCATGAACCCGGTCGGCCGCAGGAACGTTGCCGCGATCCCCGAATCCGCGATCAGCTGCTCACGCTCGTGATGCCATCGCCCCATCGCGGGGATCGGGTCGCGGAGTACGGCGTACGACGACAGGTACACGATCTGCCGGACGCCAGCGTGACGCGCCGCCGCGACGAGATTGGCCGTATGCGCGATGCCGGTGCCGGGTACGAGCAGGAACACCTTGTCGACACCGCGGAGGTCGAGCGGCCCGTCGAGGTCCCCGATGACCTGCTCGGCGGGCAGATCAGGCCGCTGGCTGCGGACGAGTGCGCGGAACGGAGCGCCGCGCCGGTTGAGTTCCTCGACGAGCGCGCGACCGACGTGTCCGGTGGCGCCGGTGATCAACAACATGGCAGACTCCTTTACCGGTTAACGATTCGCAGGGAACGTTAACCGGTAAATGATCTGAGCGTCAAGGAGTCCGAAGATGCCCGAGTTCCTGGAGCTGCACAGCAAGACCTCCAAGCTGCTGCGGGCCGCCGCGGACGCCGCCGTACAGCGGCACGGTCTCCGGCTCGGGCAGGATCACCTGCTCGCCGCGCTGTGGGCGGAGGACGGCCGTACGCCGGGCGAGATCGCCGCCGCGGTGAACGTCACCACGCCCGCCGTCACCAAACTCGCCACCCGGCTGGCCGAGGCAGGCCTGCTCGAGCGCCGGCCCGATCCGCGCGACAACCGTCTCGTGCGGCTGTGGCTGACGCCGGCCGGCCGGGCGCTTCAGGGCCCCATCGAGTCCGAGCGTCAGCAGCTCGAGGACCGCGTCACGGCGACGCTCACGACGACCGAGCGGACCCAGTTGATGAAGGCGCTCGCGAAGATCAACCAGGTGTTGGTGGACGGGCCGTGACGTACCTTGGCGGTATGGCGAACGCACCGGTCTGCCCCACCTGCGGGGAACGAGCCGTGCCGATCCTCTACGGCCTGCCCACCCCGGTCGCACGCGAAGCCGCCGCAGCCGGCCGAGTCCGCTTGTTCGGCTGCGTGATCCCGGCGAACCCGGACAACTGGACCTGCCCACAGGCCCATACCTGGCAGGCAGACGACGACCAAGTTCTCAGTGCCGCAATAGACGCCGCCCTCCACCGGGACTGAGGACATCCGCCGGGGTCAGTGAACAAGCTATTGCCTGTTCACAGGCCCCGGCGCATGTCCTCCCGTCACCCGCTTCATCGTCCCGCATTCTTTCCGCGAGCGACCTCCGTGTGCAGCGCGTCCAGCCGGTTCCGCCAGAGTGCGCGGTACCCCTCCAGCCACTCGTCCACCTCGACGAGCGCCTCCGGCCGCAGACTGTAGATCCGCCGCTGCGCGTCCTGCCGTACGTCGACCAGCCCGGCCTCCCGTAGCACCCGAAGGTGCCGCGACACCCCCGGCCGCGCAATCGGCAACGCATCAGCCAACTCACCCGCCGTCGCCGGATGATCCCGCAAAATCCCCAACACCGTCCGCCGGCTCGAATCCGCCAACGCCTGCAACACCACATCCATGCAGCGAATGTACCCGACCGGCTATGTAACCACAAGGGTACACATCATACGGTCACCACTGGCGGGCGGTGTCACCGCTGGCCTGCTACATCCCGCCATCGGTCACATAACCCGCTAGCGCGCAAACGACAACGTTGGTTGGAGCGGTACTAGCATCGAGCTGTGAGGATTCGAGGGTTCGCGATCGTGGGGGCCGCCGACACACTGATCCGCGCCGTCAACCAGCTCCACGACCCCAGGATCACCCTCCAAACCCTCCGCTCTACCGGCCTAAGCGGACCTGAATGAGTACCGACGATCCGAACTTCGCGCCGTACCCGGGGCGGTACGAGGTGGCGAGGACGAAAGGTGTGCCGCCGAACGAGGAGCTGGTGCTGCTCGACATCACCGGCGAAGCCGACGTGGTGGAGCAGATCGACGCGATCCGGCCGATCGTCGAGAACGGACCTGTGCCCGACGGAGGGCTGTCCTGGGATCACCGGACGCGCGTCCTCACCGTCCGCCTGGTCGGCGCTGTCGACGGCTCCGAAACCGAGGTGGAGGCTGTGAAGCAGGCAGTCCTGGCTCAGCCGGCCGATTTCACCGTCGAGTTCGAGTCGGTCCGGTACTCGCGCGAGGAACTGCTCGAACTCGCCGACGACATCTTCCCCAACGCCCACGAATGGGGGCCGGCTGAAGGAGGGCTGGCAGGGGGATGGGACACCCTCCAGAACCGGGTCGTGGTTCTCGTCGGCGACGAGCCCGAGGACCTGTCCCGAGCGTGGATCGGAGCCATCGAACGCCGGCAGGACGAACGCATCGTCTACGAGATCGTCCGGCACTCGATGAACGAGCCATGGATCCAGCCCTAGAGTTTGGTGCCGATCAGTTGGTAGATGTCGTCGAGGGCGCCGGGGAGGTCGTCGTGGCCGAAGTCTGGGTAGGTGCGGATTTCCTTCGGTGACTGGATCTTGTTGTAGGCGGCGAACTGGGTCGACGGCGGGCAGATCTGGTCCTCTAGGCCGGTGAAGAGGGTGACTTCGGCCTGGATGCGGGGGGCCAGGTTCTGGATGTCGATGTAGCCGAGCGTTGTGAAGACCTCGTCCTGGCGCAGGTGCCGTGGGTCGCGCTTCCGGAACCACGTGACGATCTCGTCGTACGGCGATGTTTCCAGGTTCAGGTCCCACGTGCGCTGGTAGTCGGACAGGAACGGGAACACGCTCGCGACGTACTTGATCGTCGGCGTCAGCGCCGCAGCCGCCAGCGACAGCCCACCGCCCTGGCTCCATCCGGTCGTCGCGATCCGGGCCGCATCGACCTCCGGCAGTCCGCCGATGAGGTCCGCCAAGCGCCGCGTGTCCAGGAAGACGTGCTTGTAGAGCAGTCCGTCCGGCCCGTCGTCGAGCCCGTGCACCAGGTGGTGGTGCAGCGAGAAGCTGTTTGACGCCTGCGACGGCGTACGGAATCCGACCTGCTCCCGCACATCGAGCGCCGCGACCGTGAACCCGCGGGCGGCGTACGGCAGCAGTTCGACCCATTTCGGCTGCTCACCGCCGTACCCGTGGAACAGCAGGACGGCCGGCCCGGTCGGCTCGGCAGGGCGCACCACCTTTGCATGCACGCGGTAGCCGCCGGTCCCGGTGAAGTACAGGTGCTGCGCGGTCGCCGTCGTCAGCGGGAAGTCAGCCGCGTCGACGAACTCAGCGTCCGCCGGCACCGCGTCGAGCTCCAAAAGCGCCTTGTCCCAGAATGCGTCGAAGTCCGCGGGCCGCGGGTTCGTGCCCTGGTAGGTGAGTAGTTCGTCGTACGACAGTTCGAAGGAAAGCACCGGATCATTCTGCGCTGTCGGTGCCTTCAGGTGCAGTCCCGTCCCAGATCGTGTACCCGTGGGCCGCGTTCAGCTTGTCCCGCAGCGTGGTCTCCAGGCTCTCGGCCTTCCCGGGCGCCAGCCACGAGACCGGCAGCAGGATCGGGTGGTCGGGGTTCTTGGTGCGGAGGACGATCGCCTCGCCGTGGGTGGTCTCCACCCGGCCGACCTCGGTGATGTCGGTCCACGGCGTGCGGAGGCCGCGGACCTCGAGGTCGCCGTCGCGGAGCCGCGCGACCTTCGGCGGCCGGGCGAGGATCCACAGGCCGGCCAGCGTGATCATCCCGCCGAGCGTGACGAACACCGATACGGCGACGCCCGGCAGCCCCAGTGCCCAGAGCACCGCGGCCACCCCGAGAATGATCAGTCCCGCGGCCAGGATCCCGAGGAACCGTCCCGCTCGCATCCGGTACGTCGTACGCATCGCCACAGGATCTCATCCGCCCGGGGCTACCGGATCAGAAGGCTTCCGTCTCGGACTCCGTGGTGTTGCCGGCCACCGACTTCAGCGTGAGTGTCCAGTTGAACGACCCGTCCAGGAAACGGTCGAGTTTCGCGTACGAGCAGTTCTCGGTGAACCGGTGGTTCGTCTCGTCCCAGTTCGTCCCGGTCTTGTAGTAGACCCAGTAGTCGCCGCGGATCCCGTTCAGCGTCGCCGTCTTGTTCGCCCGGATGTAGATCGACGCCTGCGGCTTGCGCGGGCTGCTCGGCGTGACCACGACCACGATGTCCGAGCCGGCGTTGGTGATCCGGAGCGAGCCGGACCCGCGCGAGCCGGACCGCTGGAAGACGTCGCCGTTTTCACCCCGGCCACCGAACACGGCCGGCTGGGCAAGCTTCGCCGGCACCGACAGCGCGCCGAACTTCACACCCTTGCCGATCGACTTCTGCACGCCCTGCGCGAGCTCGGCGAACGCGAGCCGGACGCCGCTCTTCGCCTCGTACAGCCGGACGTCGAGCGCTTTCGGCAGGCCGCAACTGGTCTTCGTCTCCCCGGCTTTGGTCAGCTCCGTGGCCACGTTCCCGGCGTACGCGTCGAAGGCGTCGAGGACCTGGGGATGCGCGGACACCAGGCCGCGCGGCGGCGTGATCTTCACGAGCTCGCTGCGTTCGAGTACGACGGCACCCGCGAGCTGGGCGCGCGCGGCGTCGAACGCGGCGACTGTCGGTGCGTTCATCACGCGCCCGACGTACGGCTTGAGAACCTTCTCGACATTGGTCAGCGCCCGCTGGTACATCGGCACCGAGAGCGCGACGGGCGTAGGTGTCGGCTTCGGGGCCGGCTTGGGCGCCGCCGACGAGGGCGGTGGCGCGCTGGTGCTGGTCGTCGTACCCCCTGCCGAGGGCGCGTCCGAACTGCTCGAGTTGCCACTGCAGCCTGCGCAGGCCAGGACCGTCATCCCGACCACAACCGCCAACGAACGCCTCACAGTCACCCCCAGGTGTGACCAATCTTCACTTTGGTCCAATACTTCCCTGGGAGGGGTTCACCAATCCGGATCAGTTGCCGCCGGTGCCGGTCTGGCTCGGGTTGTAGGCGCAGGCGTCGTTCAGGTTCTCCGCGGCGCCCGGGGTGACGGTCGTCTTCGGCGGAGTGGTCGGCCGCTTCGTCGTACCGGACGTCGGCGACTTGGTCGTGGTCGGCTTCGGCGTCGACGCGACCGGGTTGGTCTTCGGGGCGATCGCCTTCTGGATGATCTCCTGCATCGCCGTGTAGTCCGGGTTCTTCCCGGTGGGGAAGTTCTTGTTCTTGTCCAGGTCGATGTTGGTGACCTTGGCGTTCTTCACCTTCAGCGCGAGCTGGATGAAGGCCCCCAGGATGTCCTGCGGGATGTCGGTGCGCAGGAGTTCCTTCCCGGCCTTGGCGATCTGCTGGTACGACGTGACCAGTGCCTGCGGGTTCGCGCTGCTGACCAGCGCGTGGATCGTGCACCGCTGCCGCTCCTGCCGGGACGGGTCGCTCAACCCGTAGCGGCCGCGCGCGAACCACAGCGCGTGGTACCCGTCGAGCTTCTGGTTCGGACCCGGCTCGATGTACCCGCTCGGCTTCTTCTCGGTGTTCGATCCGGGGCCGGCGCCGTAGTCGCCGCCGATCGGCACCCGGTAGTTGACGTTCACGGTGATCCCGCCGAGCGCGTCGATGATCTGCTTGAACCCGGCCAGGTTGACCTGCATGTAGTAAGAAATGTCCAGACCGAGCGCGGCGCTCGCGGCCAGCTTGACCGCGTCCGCGCCCTCGTTGTCGGTCTGGCCGAGGATCCCCGGGTGTGCCTTCGGGATGTTGTCGTACATCGCGTCCAGGTAGAACTCCGGCTGCTCGACATTGCCCAGGCTCGGGTCCCAGAAGCCGTCCGGGTACACCTTGTGCAGCGGCGAGTCCGCCGGGAACGGCATCCGCATCCAGTTCCGGCTGAGCGAGATCAGTGCGGTGTCACCGGTCTTGGTGTCGATACTCGCCACGATCACCGTGTCGGTACGCGTACCGGTCCGGCCGACGCCGTCGTCCGCGCCGAGCAGCAGCAGGTTCAGCCGCGGGGTCTTAGCCCACGGGTCGCTCGCGTTGGTCACCTTCGGCCGGGTCGCGCTCTTGGAGTTGCTCTCGGACTGGAACACGCTGCCGATCAGGTCACGCTGCGCCATCACGGTCTGCGCCGCGACAGTCGTCGGTACGG
This sequence comes from Kribbella sp. NPDC055110, assembly GCF_053607525.1. NCBI lineage: Bacteria > Bacillati > Actinomycetota > Actinomycetes > Propionibacteriales > Kribbellaceae > Kribbella > Kribbella sp. NPDC055110. Next base: position 320,067 of record NZ_JBSGTS010000004.1, on the reverse strand, counting down.
CGATCGCGAAGCACAGCAACCCGACGAACATCGAGCCCACCAGCCGGCCCGTATAGGTCATGCTGACCGGGCGGAGCAGCTTGTGCGACGCGACCACGGTCCAGATCCAGCCGACCCCGAGCAGTACGACGGCACCGGTCGCAATCAGCAGTTGACGCGGGGAGACGAGCAGGGCGAGCACGGAGTTGCGGTGCGCGAGACCGACGTACGCGGCGATCAGCACCAGGCCGATGCTGATCGTCAGGATGAACGCGCCGAGCTTCTTCCGGCCGCCGATCAGCAGCCCCGAACCGGGGACCAGGGCGCTGAGCAGCGTCAGGCCGATCGCCTTCGACGCCGTCCGGGCACGGTGCGTTCGGGCCCGGGACCGGCTGGCACGAGGCGCTGCCCTCCGACCGGCTGCGCGAGTACTCCGCGACATAGCTCCGTTCCCTGATCGACGACGTCACGACCTTCCGTCGGCCGCGCGAGGCGGCCCACGGTACTTCAGACGCCCACGGCACCCAGTTGGTTGACGTGATGCTGGCGACCCCCGTCGATGTTCGTCAGCGTACAGGGGCCGCGGGCTACCACCGCAACGTGCCGGGTCGGCGACCCAGCGTGCCCGGCGACCCGCTTTGCTCACGAGCCGGTCGAGCAGATACTCTTGGTCGTCGTCGCGTCCGCTCCTCGAGTGGACCGTCGGAGGAGGCGTCGCCTAGTCCGGTCGATGGCGCCCGCCTGCTAAGCGGGTTGAGGGTAAACCCCTCTCGCGAGTTCAAATCTCGCCGCCTCCGCTCTGGGAGCTCTTTGCCTGCAAAAAGCGCAGGCAAAGAGCTCCGGCCATTTCACTGGGGGTGCAACCCCCGGGCCCCGTCCGGCGGGGCTTCGCCCCCCGGACCCCCCGCGACTGATCCGCTGCGTGGATGCTCCGTGCTGCTGCTTGTCCGCTCGTGATCGGCCGGGTTGGTCGGTCAGCTGGTTGCCTCGGCGATTCGTTCAATGGTCCGTGGGGTCATGGGTTCGGGGGAGATGAGATTCGAGCACGGCCCGCGCGCTGTCAGGGATTCGCATGCGGTCAACGTACGTGGATCATGGGCGCTATGAGGAGGCCGTACCTGGATCGGGCGGCTGCGGGCCGCGTGCTGGCCGACGAGCTCGGATCGGTCGGCGGTTCCGTACTGGTCCTCGGGCTGGCACGCGGCGGCGTACCCGTCGCGGCTCCGGTCGCGGACGTCTTGGACGCGGAGCTCGACGTACTGATCGTGCGCAAGCTCGGGCTGCCCGGTCAGCCGGAGCTGGCGATGGGCGCGATCGCCGGCGTCGGCGACGAGTTACATGTGGTCCGCAACGAGCCGATCGCGGCGGAGGTCGACGCGGAGACGCTGGAGGCCGTACGCCGGCAGGAGGTGCGGGAACTGCGCCGCCGCGAGCTGGCGTACCGGGGCGATCGGCCGCCGATCGACGTACGGGATCGCGTGGTGATCCTGGTCGACGACGGCCTCGCGACCGGCGCGACGATGCGAGCCGCAGTAGAAGCAGTACGCCGACATCGTCCGGCGCAGGTCATCGTCGCCGTACCCGTCGGTGGCATCGAGAGCTGCCGGCGACTGTCGCGGGTCGCGGATCAGGTGGTGTGCGCGTGGATCCCGCAGTACTTCACCGCGGTCGGGCAGGCGTACCGGGACTTCTCGTCGGTGAGTGACGACGAGGTACGCCGCGTGCTCGCGGAAAGCACAGCGCGGCGCCCCGGGAGGTGATCCGGGGCGCCGCACCGTATTGACCCGGCCGCCGGCTTCCGACTCGGCGGCCGGTGCTTGTCAGCCCAGACGGGCCTTGAGGTTGTCGAGCTCGACCTTCAACGAGGCCGGGACGGTGTCGCCGAGCTTGGCGAACCACTCCTCGATCAGCGGGATCTCGGCCTTCCATTCCTCGACGTCGACATCGAGCGCGATCTCGAGGTCGTGCGCGGTCAGGTCCAGCCCGCTGACGTCCAGCGCATCCGCCGCCGGCACCCGGCCGATCGGGGTCTCGACCGCGTCGGCCTGACCCTCCATCCGCTCGATGACCCACTTCAGCACGCGGCTGTTCTCACCGAAGCCCGGCCAGACGAACTTGCCGGCCTCGTCCTTGCGGAACCAGTTCACGTAGAAGATCTTCGGCAACTGCGCCGCGTCGTGCTGCTTGCCGACGGTCAGCCAGTGGTCGAAGTACTGCCCCGCGTCGTACCCGAGGAACGGCAGCATCGCCATCGGGTCCCGCCGTACGACGCCCACCTGGCCGACCGCCGCGGCGGTGGTCTCCGAGGACAGCGTCGCGCCCATGAACACACCGTGCGCCCAGTCACGCGACTCGGTCACCAGCGGGACCGTCGTGGCGCGGCGGCCGCCGAAGATGATCGCGGAGATCGGTACGCCGTTCGGGTCGTCGTACTCGTCGGCGAGGATCGGGCACTGCTCGATCGGCGTGCAGAACCGGCTGTTCGGGTGGCTCGACAGCTCACCGTTGTCCGGCGTCCACTCGCGGCCCTTCCAGTCGGTCAGGTGGTCCGGCGGGGTCGGCGAGTAGCCCTCCCACCAGACGTCACCGTCGTCGGTCAGCGCGACGTTCGTGAAGACCGAGTTGCCCTTCTCGATCGTGCGCATCGCGTTCGGGTTGGTCTTCCAGCCGGTGCCGGGGGCCACGCCGAACAGGCCGAACTCCGGGTTCACGGCGTACAGCCGGCCGTCCTTGCCGAACCGCATCCAGGCGATGTCGTCGCCGAGCGCCTCGACCTCCCAGCCCTCGAGGGTCGGGTCGAGCATCGCCAGGTTCGTCTTGCCGCAGGCGCTCGGGAACGCGGCCGCGATGTAGTGGACCTTCTTCTCCGGCGAGATCAGCTTCAGGATCAGCATGTGCTCGGCCAGCCAGCCCTCGTCGCGGGCCATCGCCGACGCGATCCGCAGCGAGTAGCACTTCTTGCCGAGCAGCGAGTTGCCGCCGTACCCGGAGCCGTAGGACCAGATCGCCCGCTCCTCGGGGAACTGGACGATGTACTTCTCGTCGTTGCACGGCCACGGCACGTCCTGCTGCCCGGGCGCGAGCGGCGCGCCGACCGAGTGCAGGCAGGGGACGTACGGCGCGGTCTCGCCCATCTTCTCGAGTACGTCGGCACCGCTGCGGCACATGATCCGCATCGACGCGACGACGTACGCCGAGTCCGTGATCTCGACGCCGAACATCGGCTTCTCGGCCGTCAACGGGCCCATGCAGAACGGGACGACGTACATCGTCCGGCCGCGCATCGAGCCGCGGTACAGCCCGGTCAGCGTCGCCTTCATCTCGGCCGGGGCGACCCAGTTGTTGGTCGGGCCCGCGTCCTTCTCGTCGACCGAACAGATGAACGTGCGCTGCTCGACCCGGGCGACGTCCGACGGGTCGGTGCGGACCCAGAACGAGTTCGGCTTCTTCTCGTCGTTCAGCCGGACCATGGTGCCGGCCGCGATCAGTTCGTCGGTGAGCTTCGCGTACTCCGCGTCCGACCCGTCGACCCAGTGGATCCGGTCGGGCTGCGTGAGCGCGGCGACCTCGGCCACCCAGGCCAGCAAGCCTGCGTGGCGAGTCGGTGCGTCGGTCAGGTCGTACTCTGCGGGCGCTTGGGCCGGGAGGGGGTCCGTTGTCGCTGGTGAGGTGGCGGTCTCGGTATGGGTCGGGCTGGCGGTGGTCGTCATCGGCGGCTCATTCCCTCTCGGCTGTCGGTCCCGGATGACCGCGCGGCCCCTCGACGCTGAGGGGGTACGGCTCCGGCCGCCGGGGTCTCCGGCGGTTCGATTCAGCTGGCTGGCGGTGTGATCTCTCGCAGACCAGTGAGTCCAGTGGGCATATACCAGTGTGCAAGTGGTACTACGGTAAGGGATCGATGCAAATACTGAGAACCCCTAGAACGTGAACCCGGTCACAAAGTTTCGGCGACAATCGCTTTCCGGTTCAGCTTGTGAAAATGAGAACGGCCCGCGCTGTTCGCGCGGGCCGTTCCAAGAGATTTTTCGGTGCGTCAGCTGGTCTGCCGCCAGATGTCGTTCACCAGTCGCTGGATGTCCGCGGCCTCGGCGGTTTGGCCGTAGACCATTGCGCCGACCAGCCACCACTGCCCGCCGCTCTGGAACGCGCGCGTCATCGTGATCGTGTACGGCGTCGTCGTCGACACCGTCAGCCAGGTCCGCGCGTCCTTCGCGGTTGCCGGCGCGGTGGTCTTGTAGATCTTCGTCCACTGCTCGTCGAAATCCAGCCGGTCGGACAGGCACTTCGCCAGGCTCTCGCACGGATGCAGCGCGAACTGCGCCTGCATCGCGTTCTTCAATCCGCCTGGAGCGTAGTCGTTCCTGGTCACGATCCGCCGCAGGATCAGCTGCGACGACTCACCGAGGAAACCGACCTGCGGCGGCCGCGGCCAGCCGACCGCGAACGGGAGCTCGGCGTTCGCGACGACCTGTACGTCGGCGCCGGCCGCGTAGGTCGCGCCGAAGACGCCGGGCGATCCGTCGGACCGCTTGTACGGGGCAGTCGTCACGCGGTTGATCGGCGGAATCAGGACACTCGACGCGATCGGCTCCGGGCTGACGGCCGGCGGCGGGGCGGCCGCGGCCGGTTCCTTCTTCACGCTGCCGCCGATCGCGGTGCCGATGGAGTAGGCGATGCTGAACACGATCAGCACGACGACCGCGACGACGGCGTAGATCCAGGCGCCGATCTTGCGGCGGTACTGCCGCGCGACGTCGATCTTCGACAGCGGCTGCTCTACTACTTGTTCCGGTGCCGTCGCGGCCTGCTCGGGACGGTCGACGTACGACGGGATATTGCCGCGCTGCTGGCCATTTTGCTCAGGCTGGGGGACGGCGCCGGGCGGGAGGATCGGCGGCGTCGCGCCGTACCCGACGAGCTGGTTGCGGACCGCCTGCAGTGACTCGTCGTCGTTCCCGAGTACGCCGTCGAGCGGGTCGACCAGGCGCTCGGCGCCGGTCTCGCCGTGGACGAGCTGCGTGATCGCGTACGGGCGGCCCGAACTGAAGTTGGCGGCCCAGAGCGGGGTCTCCTGAGGGCCGGGTTCGAGCGCGGCGTCGCGGCTCGCCTTGGTGAGGCGCTCGACCACAGTCGGGTTCTGGGCGCCTTCCTCACTGAGGACGAGCGCGATCACGTCCGCCCCGGTGAACGTGCGGCCGTGCCACAACTCCGCCAGCGGATGCAGCAGGATCCGCTGATCGAACTGGTAGCCCGGGATCTCCGGCGTGCTGTTCGTCATCACTGTTTGCTTTCCCAGATCGCCCGGTCCGCGAGCGCCAGCGCCGCCTTCTGCGCCGTGTCCGCGTCGACGGGGTTGGCCGTGTAGTCCACCAGTACGACGATGTCCGCGCGCTGCACCAGCGTGTGCACACTCCACGATTCACCGGCCAGTCCGCTCGCGGTCCGGCTGACCTTCGTCGGGTACGGGCGGTCCGCGTCGTACTTCTTCATCGTCGACCGGCTGAACGTCCGGTCCGCGACCTGGGCCGGCGTGAACGGAGCATTCCCCGCGCCGGCATCCAGCCCGCCGTACGCCGTGATTGTCACGTTCACGCTCGCCGCCGTGTACGCGCGGACCTTCGCGCGCGAGCTGCCCGCCGCGCAGCTGATCGCGGTCGTCCCGCCCTGCGTCATCGTCACCGGACCGGACGATGCCTTGGGCAACAGGTTCGCCACGTCCCCGATCCGCGCGCACAGGTCCGCCGGCAGCGCCCGCGCCGGCAGGATGTCCTTCGGCGTCACCGGCTCCCCGACTGCGAACCCGACCCCACCGCCCACCAGCGCGGCCACCCCACACCCGATCGCGGTACTCCGCGCCAGTCGACTACCCATGCCCGCGACCCTAACCACGCGAAGGTCCTCCCACAGCCTCAACCTCGCGCAAGTCGTGGTGTCTGTGAACAAGAAGTGGTGGCTGTGAACAAGCAATAACCTGTCCACAGCCCCCGCAGAGGTGGTCACGGCCCCTGGCCCGGCGGTACCGGTCAGCGCGGCGGAGGACCGGCGTACCGGAGTGCCCGCCTCAGCCGAGAAGGGTCTTCACCGAGCCGCCGGACTCGGTGAGCTTCGTGCCGAGGCCGTTCAGCGCCTCGCCGACCGTCGCGAGGATGCCCGACAGGTCCTGCAGGTTCCCGGCCAGCGCCTCGACCTCGGTCGCGACACCGCCGATCTGCCCGCTCCCGTCGTTCAGCTTCTTCGCCGCGGCGTCGCCGATCCCGGGGATCTTGTCGAGCTCACCCGCGAGCCCCGCCAGCATCCCGGCCGCGTCGTGGAGCTTGTCCTTGGCCGTGTTCATCGTCCCGGCGCTCCCGGCCAGCGCCTTCCGCGCGCCACCCTCGCCGTCCTCGCCGACCAGCGCCCCGGCCGCCTTCGCCGCCTGCTCACCGGCCTCCGCCAGCCCCGACCCGATCGCCTTCAGTAGCTCCGGCAGCTTCCCGATGAGTCCGAGCGCATCATCTGGCAACCCGCGCACCAGATTCAGCACCTTCTGGAAGTCGTCCGAGTTCTCCATCACGAACCCGACCGCCTTCTTCACATCCCCCAGATCCCGCCCACCGAGCAAGTCCTCAATACCCATGCGCGGATCGTAGAGCCCGCACCCCGCCTCCCCACACGCGCCGCACCGAACTGCCGCCGTACCCCCGCCGCACCCCCCGAAGACCCGCCTCAGGAGCCGATTGGCCTCCACCCGCCCCCTCCATGTATCGTTACTCGACGTTGTCCAGCGCTCGTAGCTCAACGGATAGAGCATCTGACTACGGATCAGAAGGTTGGGGGTTCGAATCCCTCCGAGCGCGCTCAATGAAGGCCCAGGCAGACACTCTCTGACCTGGGCTTTTGTGTGTCCGGAGTGAACGCCGAAGAGGGCGGCTGTCGTACTCGCCGCCCTCTTGACCCCCACGATTGACCCCAACGTCATTCCTCCGGGTCCTCGAACAGGAAGCCGAGCTCGTCCACGGCCTCCCGCTGCAACTCCTCGGCCACGTCCAGTTCGAGAAACTTCACGCAACATCGCTGACAGGCAACAATGAGTAACCCCAGACTCGACAGGGCAAGCTAACGCAACGACGGAAGCAGGGGAAACAACATGAAGCTCACTTTGGTAGCTGGCGACCCGGAGTCCCACCCGACCAACTCGCCCACCCTCTACAAGACCGACCGGGGGAGCTGGGTCGTGCAGGGCTGGGTCGTTGACGACCCGGATGCGCTGGCCGCGCTCAACCTCCCGGACGGTGAGACCGCCGTCGAGATCCCGGACCGCATGATCCAGTTCTTCAAGTAGGACTTGTGGAAGAGATCACCAACGACGATTTCCAAGAGCTGCTGAAGACGTTCAAGCGCAGTTCGATCCATCTGGAGACTCGCGACGCGTACGGCACTGAGGTCGAGCTGCCATACATGGCGAAGTGGGCCGCTGGTGAACCGGACGACCTCGAATGGCTCCAGGATTGGTGCACCACTGTCCGCGGACACGTGGCGGCGGGGCGGACGATCAAGCGTGCCCGGATCGTCTCCGAACCGCTCAGCGACTATCAGCGCTGGACTCTCACCATCGCGAAACCGATCGTGGAGGCCGGCGAGGATGAGCGGTTCATCCCGAGGAGGCAGGTGTCCGAGCTCTGCTTCCCCGGCAACGACTACTACGTGTTCGATGACGAACGGGTGGTCTTCCTGCACTACTCCGGTGCAGGGCTGAACAACGCACTAACGACCACGACAAACCCGGCGACTGTCGAGATGTGCCGGCGGGCATTCGAGCAGGTGTGGCCGTTGGCGATTCCGTTCGGTGAGTACAAACCCGAATAGCGCAGCGCGGAAGGTACAAGAAGCCCTCGGGCTCCGCCTTCGGAACCTGCGCAAAGATGCTGGCCTGACCGGTCGCGAGCTAGCAGCCGCGACCGGTTGGCATTTCACGCGTATCAGCAAGCTCGAACACGGCACCCAAGCGCCCACCGATCAAGACATTCGGACCTGGTGTCAGGTGTGCGGCGCGGAGGACCAGGCGCCTGACCTGATCGCGCAGGCTCGGGCGATCGAGTCCATGTACGTCGAGTTCCGTCGACGCGCACGGTCCGGCGTGAAGCAGCTCATGCTCGCCTTCCAGCAGACGTACGAGCGCGCCGAGCAGTTCAGGATCTACGAGCACAGCGTGATTCCCGGACTGTTCCAGACCGCCGACTACGTCCGGGCGATGCTGTCGTTCTGGGCGCAGTTCCTCAACACCGACAGCGACATAGACGAAGCCGTCGCCGCACGGCTGCAACGCCAATCGATCATCTACGAGAGCAAGCGGAGATTCGCGGTCGTTCTGGAGGAGAACGCCCTCCGGACGTGGTTCGGCAACGCTGACACCATGGCCGGCCAGCTCGACCGCCTGCTCACCGTGATGACGCTGCCTAACGTTGCCCTCGGCATCGTGCCGACGATGATCGAACGCGAGGCCGTAGCCACAACGGGCTTCTGGATCTTCGATGACAAGCTCGTCGCCCTGGAGACACCCTCGGCAAGCATCGAGGTCACACAGCCCCAGGAGATCGCGCTCTACGAGAGGATGTTCGACATGCTGCGACGATCTGCCGTCTACGGCCCGGAGGCACGCGCAATGATCATCAGCGTGCAGAGAGAGCTGGCCCGAAGCAACTAGAAGCAACTGTCTAGCGACGATGCCCGCCGCATTCCTACCGTTGAAGCATGACAACGGGAACACCTCAGCCCCTCGCCGTGGAGTGGGGTGGAGAACTGAGCGAACCAAAGCCGACCGGGCTTGGTTGGCCCACGATGCGACCGGCCGAACGTTGCGACGGCGAGAACCCGATGACTGGCAAGGTCTGCATCAAGGGCTATCACAAGGGCTACCACCGCGACGCCAGCGGAGCCGAGTGGCTTGACGAGTAGGTCCACGCGGACCACCGCCCCCTGATCGGCGGGGCCGGCGTGCTGACCCCTGCATCCGCGCCTGTTCCGCCTACCACCAAGCGACCCCGGCTGACCTCCTCACAGCCGGGGTCGCTGCACGCTGACTTCCGAACGCTTGCTCGGGCCCGGCGACCAACCGAGCAAGGATGCGGTCGGTGATCCATCTCCAGCGGGCCTTCGTCGCACGCCGGACCGTTGGCCGGGGCGCCCTGCCCCTCTGCCGGATTGCCCTCTTATGGATCAAGGCGCGCCTTCGGCGCGGGTGGGCGAGCCCATGCGGCCTGCCGGCCGAACCTCGCCCACCCCGCGCGGAGACGGACCAAGGATCGTCTGTTCCAAGAGCGCCGGCATCATCCGAGTCCTGGTGATCGACGGTGGGTAGCCCCGTCCCCCTGCCGCCCGATCGTACGGCCAGCACGGCAGGCGTCGAGAGCGCTACGCGTCCCTACGGGATCGGCAAGCCGACTCTTGACCCGCACCGCGCTGACCTGGTTTGGCAGCTATCAGGGGGACGGGGCAGGTGTGGTGTCGGGGTTGTCTCCGCTGGTGACTGCGGCAGAAGGGCGGCTACCTCTCCCGACGTGTGCCTTCAACCAGGTCTTGCTGCGCCTGAGGAATCGCTTCCGTAGTTCGAGCGCCGGAGGTCGCATCGCCGAAGCCAGTTCGTCCACGAGGTCGCTGAACTCCTTCGCGGAAGCCTGGTATTCCGCCCAGGCGGTCGTCCACTTCTCATCGTCCGGGGACTGCAATTCGTCCATGACCATGCTGGAGGTGACGTTGCTCAGCTTGAAATCCATGAGCAATTCCCGCGTGCGGAACCCAGCCCAGAACACTGCTCGACTGCGCCGCTTTGCCACGCGGTTGACCAGTATCTTGAGGCGGCGTCTGTGCTGGTCGACGATGTCGTCAGCTTGCTGGCGGGCGGTCTTGGCCTGCGGAAGCGCCTCTCGAAGGCGGTCCTGATCGAAGTCGGGATTATCCAGTATTGAGCGATAGATCAATTCGGTCTGGGCGGCGGAGCGGAACTCGGCGACAACCCTTGGAAATGTGTCGTCCACGAGGCTCGCAAGTTCTACGACCGAGGTTTCCCAGCGCTCGATGCGGCGGGTCCGCGCTTGCACCCAGGGGATCACGAACGCCTTAACCAGGACAGTCGCCATGAGGGTTAGAACCGACGCGAGGAGTACCGGCGTGAACTTGTCATCCATCTCCACACCTCCTCTGGAGTCGTGCAGCATTGAGTGAGTCGACTCACTTGCAGGGGTGACGCGCATCGGTCCCGGTCGGTTCCGAAGTACGCAGGTACTTCGTCAGTCGACGAACTTGGTGGCCGCGACAACGAACTCATCAAGAAGGCCGTTGTGCCTGTCATTGAAGTCCAGGACGGCCTGCCCCTCGACGGGAGTGGGTCGGATTCCCTGGACCTTCTTGGTTGCCAACGGCTCCATGACCTTGTGCTGGTTCTGTAGATGCTCGGACACTACTCCTCGCTGCTCAGCTGATCGGATCTATCCGCCCGAGTTGCTAACACCTCTGCTAACAGGCCCATGAACGGCAGTGTTCACCTGCGGACTGATTGAGGGGCGCGGACTCTTCATTGCGCTGTCCTGGCAAACGAGGTGGACAGCCGTCGCGGCACTCGTAATGACACGGGCGAGGATGACTTGGCCTCCGACCGTCGGCAGGTGGCACGCCGGCACGCTTCTGCCTCAGCCCCTCGCCCGCATACTTAGGCGTGTGGCAGACGAACCAACTCGGCGACCGCTGGGGCTCGGGGCCGACAGAGGCGACGTGATCGTTGGCCTGGCGCTCTTCGGCGTACTGCTTGTAGTCGCGGCGATCACAGCGGATGTTGCAACGGCAGCCGGTCTACTGATCTTCGTCGTGGCCGCGTTCGGTGGTCTGGCTCTGATCGTCTCGGTTGTTCGTCGCAGTCTCAAGCGGGGGCTGTCAGACTCCGCGCGCTGGACATTCGGATTCGTGGGTCGCTGGTTCTCGTTCTGAGCGCGTGCCCTCCACGTGAGGCTGTCGAGCGGTGACAATGGTCGCGTGACCCCTGAACCTGCGCCTGGCCGCCGTGGAGAACGGATACGTCGCTTCATCCGCGGGCAGGATTGGGAATTCGCATTCAAGAGGTCAGCGATGGTTCTAGTCATCGTCCCGTCAGCCCTCCTGATTGGTCAGGCGGCGACGGTGGCGGGCTCGGCCGGGCACTGGTGGCCGTGGGCGCTGGCCGGGGCGATCTGGGCGGTTATCGCCACAACGGGCTCGGTCCTCTTCTGGCTTCGGATGATCAGCCGGGGTCGTTGGTGACCGCGCGGGAATCATGCCGCTTGGTTCGGTGACCCCAACCTGACACCCAACGACCCCTGTCAGCGAGCGTCAGACCGCCAACGCGGCGCAGGTTCTCCCCGTCCGCGCCGGTTAGCAGCAAGTACTGCAGGCTCCTACGGATCAGAAGGTTGGGGGTTCGAATCCCTCCGAGCGCGCTTCGTGAAAGTCCAGGATCGGTCCGCTGACCTGGGCTTTTGTGTTTTCTAGTCGGCCAGTGCGGCGACCGTGGACAGGTACTTCCGGGGGATTTCGGCGCGGGCTTGGAGCTCGAGTGGGTCGGCGTACGGGATGAGGCGCAGCCAGGAGACGAGCTTGTGTACGCCGAGCAGCGCCTCCGTGGCGGCGAGGTCGTGTCGGAGGAGCTGCGGGTCCGCGTCGAGGTGATCGCGCCAGACGGCCAGGTAGTCGTCGCACAGCGCGGCTTTGTGTACGCGTGACAATGGCGCGCAGTTCCATTCTTCGACCGAGTCGAGGAAACCGTGCAGCGAGACGAACGGGTGACCCCAGAGCGTGTTGCCGAAGTCGAAGAACCGCGGCCGCAGTACGCCGGTTGAACGGTCCGCGAAAATGTTCGCCGGGTACACGTCGTTGATCTCCAGGTCGAGTGGAACGACCTCGCTGACGGTTTGTCGATCGAGTACGTCGGCGGCGCGCGCAGCTCGTGCGAACTGATCCGGCTCGTGCTGCAGCGGATGCCCGGGCGGCAGGGTCGCCCACTCCTTGGCCACGGCGCGCACTCGGTCGCCGGCCGTGGCGGGCGCCAGCTCGATCACACCAGCGTGCTCGGTCGGGTCGAGGCGGCCGAGGAGCTTGCACTGAAGACGGGCCAGGGCTTGTACGACGGTGCGCCGGGTCGCCTGATCCTCGACGTCCGGATGCGTCAGCGTCGATCCATGGTCGTCCGTGAGCAGCCGGCGGCGTTCGCGATCCACTGCGATCGGCACGGTCACGTCATCCGGCGCGTACTGTGCCAGCGTCGCGACGAGACCGGCCTCGAACGGATGTCCCGGATTGTTCTCCTTGAACCACACCAGGCCCTCGACGGTGGGATAGCAGCGGACCACTGACCAGAAGCGGGCTCGGTAGGTGACCGGTTCGCCACTGATCCGCCGGCCGTACTCGGCCAGCCGGCAACTCACCCAAGCGTCAACGGTCCGTGTCCACGACGGTGACGTCCAACGCCGGACCCACTGGCCCTGGGCATCCGGGCCGAGCGGTCTCGCAGGCGGGCATTGCGGCATCAGGTGACGCTAGTGGACGGTTTCTTCAGGCGGACGTCGCATGCCGAGCCACTGTTCGGCACCCCAGGCCTCGAACCGTTCTACCTCTGTGAACCCCAACTTCGCCGCGAGGCGCATCGAGCCGACGTTGGCGGTCTGGGTCGCGAGCACCACGGGCTCGCCCGGGAGGACGCCGTCGAACCAGTCGAGGGCCGCCGCGCACGCCTCCGCGGCGTACCCGAATCCCCACGCCCGCGGCAGGAAGAGGTAGCCCAGATCGGCCTTCCCCACGGCCGCCGGGCGGTGCTTGGTTGCTCTCCTGAGCAGAATCACGCCGATCATCGTCCCGTCGAGCTCGACGACGAAACTCCCGGGCGATTGCCCGGGCACCTCAGGCGTCTCGCGCTCGAGCTCGTCCCGGGGGCGGGGTCCGCCGAGGTACGTGTTCACCTCTGGCGAGGCGAGCAGCTCGATGAACGCCGTACGGTCCCGTGCCTCGGACTCTCGGAGTACGAGCCGCTCGGTCTTGATCGGCTCCGGCGGCCACGCTACGAGTGCCAGGGGTTCCATCCGCGGCACGCTAACAGAGGCCCGTATTTCTGACAGGGTGTCGGAACTGGAACGCGGCGTTCGTAGAACAGGTGAACGGCGGCCGGTCGAGGCTGCCAAGACGAGGAGTCAGGGTATGCGTCTTCTTCTTACATCCGGGGGCATCACGAACTCGAGCATCCGCGACGCGCTCGTCGAGCTGCTGGGCAAGCCGATCGCCGAGTCCCGCGCGCTGCTCATCCCGACGGCGATGTGGGGCCATCAGATGCTCGGTCCGGTGTCGGTGCGCGGCTCCGTCGTCGGCGCACCTCCCTGGCACCTGCCCAGCCTGGGTTGGGCATCCGTCGGCGTACTCGAACTCACCGCGTTGCCCAGCATCGGCGCGGAGCGGTGGGTGCCGTGGGTCCGCGAGGCCGACGTACTGCTGGTGGACGGCGGCGACGCGACGTACCTGTGCCACTGGATGCGGCAGTCAGGCCTGTACGACCTCCTGCCGTCACTGCCCGACACGGTGTGGGTCGGGGTGAGCGCCGGCAGCATGGTGATGACACCGCGGATCGGCGACGACTTCGTCTCGTGGGCCTCCGCGCCGGACGACCGCACCCTCGGCGTCGTCGACTTCTCGATCTTCCCGCACCTGGACGACGAGAGCATGCCGGACAACACCCTGGCCAACGCGGAAACCTGGGCGGCCGGCATCGGCGGCCCGTCGTACGCCATCGACGAACAAACCGCGATCAAAGTGGCCAACGGCACCACAGAAATCATCTCCGAAGGCCACTGGAAAGCCTTCCCCGCCTAGCACTCAGCCGTTCAGAGCGGCCTGCCGGCTAACTCCGCTCGTGGGAGGTCGGGCGATCCATGCGACGTACGGCTGACCGCTCGGCGCGATCAGTTGGTGTCGCAGGTGTCGAGTCGGTCTGGCTATTGGCCAGCAGCCGCTCGGCCCTGACCGCGAGGAGATGGATCTCGCGATCGGTGTCACTGCCGTCGAGGATGAATTCGAGCGAATCCTCGTCGGTGTAGTAGCGATGGATCACCTGTTCGAAGTCGGCAGCCGATGCATTGCCCATCCCGAGGCGCCTGGTGAGAGTGACGATGTCGGCGGCGTCCTTGCGGCGCTGCGCAACCAACTTGGTAGCCAACAGGAACTCGTCGGTGGCGTACGCAATGTGCAGCCCGGGCGCGTCGCCGCGTTCTAATACGCCTTCGGGCAGCGGCGGCATCCACGGACCGGCTCGGGTGTTGAGCCAGTCTTCGGGGAGCTTGCGTTGGCTTGCCATCGCGCGGGCTTCGTCAACCACGGCCTGATCACGGGTGATGGCGTCGATATCTTCCGTACGGCGCGGATCGTCGTTCGAGGTGACCGCGATCGCGGCGCCCCCGACGACGAAGATCGATGCAGAGATGCCACGCGCTTTCAGACGCCTGTCGAGTTCGGAGAGGAGGTCGACGATTTCGCCGGCTCTGAATTCGTTGCGGCTGTCGCTCATGCTGTCGCCAGGTCGCGGGCTGGGACGAAGATGTTGGCTTGTGCCAGGTAGTCCGGGGTTTGCTCGATGATCTCGTCGTGGTCCAGGAACGGATGTTCAGGAATCCAGCGGTCCGGGAGCGGATTGACCTTGGTCCAGTCGGGCGGGTCCTCGCCGACGGCCTCGAATTCGTGCGCTGTCAGGACGGCGAGGAGTGCGTCGAAGCCTGCGTGGCCGGTCGTACCCGGTGCTGCCTCCCAGGCCGCTTCGGAACCATCGTGACGTTCCAGCAGCAAGCGCAGGTGGTCGCGGCCCTGAAGCAGCATCCGCCACGCCCATTCCTCGTCGCTCGCCTCGCGGATTGCCGTCGCGGTCGCCGGAGCGGTCATGATCCGATACTCACGCGCCGCGTGCAGGGCATGCGCAATTCGCCCGGCCCGCAGGAAGAACTGCGCCGTCGGCTTGGTCCTGCCGGATCGGTACGTGGAGAAGCGGGACGCGGAAGTGCCGAGGGCCGTGGCGAACGCTGCCTGGGACAGCCCGCTCTCGGCGAGAGCGCGGTTGAGCAGCTCGCTGACCGCCTGATTGTCCTTGTCCATGTCCGCACTCCTGAGGCTGTTATCTAATCAGATAATAGCCGCGCCGCCTCGCTGAGCCAACTGTTCCTCGTGCGGACCGACGCGGCCGGTCCGTTCACCGACTTCTGGGTCGTCGCGGTGTTTCCCAGGAGCGGTCGCTGGTGATGCGGCGTACCTCCGTGAGGTACTGCTCCCGCTCGAAGTGGATGTCCGGGAGGTCCCAGGAGTTGCCTTCGTGGCCGGCGTCGTCGGGTACGAGCGGCGACTCCGGCCCGAGAATCTCGGCGGGATCGAAGCCACGCCATTCCTTCGCGATGTGTGCGAACGGGTTCTTGCCGTCGACGCGGATGGTGAGAACCGGCCAGTCGGGCCGGTTCTCGAGGACCTCGAATCCCAAGGTGAGAACTGAGAAAAGCATGTTCAGTCGAGGCAGAATTCGTTGCCTTCTATGTCTTGCATGTTGAGGCAGGACTCGTTTTCTTCGTCGGCCACGAGGAGTTGGCCGCGGATTGCGCCGAGGGGGAGGAGGCGGGCGCATTCGGCTTCGAGGGCGGCCAGGCGTTCTTCGCCGACGAGGCCGGTGCCGACGCGTACGTCGAGGTGTACCCGGTTCTTGACGACCTTGCCTTCGGGCACGCGCTGGAAGAACAGTCGCGGGCCGGCGCCGGTGGGATCGACGCAGGCGAACGCGGACCCCTGACGCTCGGGCGGCTGCGCGCGGTCGAACTCTTCCCAGCTCGCGAAGCCTGGGGGCGGCGGCGGTACGACGTACCCGAGCACCTCGCACCAGAAACGCGCGACGCGCTCCGGATCCGCGCAGTCGAAGGTGATTTGAACCTGCCTGACCGTTGCCATGCGACCACCGTAAAGGCGCGCGGGGCAAATGTCTGTCGAGATAACGCGGGCGGCCGGGCATGATGTCGCGCGTGGAAGCCGAAGAGGTGCTGACGGGAGGGAACGTCGCGGATCGGGTCGTTCGGGTCGGTACGACGGTGCGGAAGCCGGCGCTCGTTCAGACGGCCAGGGTTGAGGCTGTGCTTGCCCATCTCGCCGACTTCGACGGGGCGCCGCGCACGTTGGGGCGGGACGCGGAGGGGCGCCATGTTCTCGAATACATTCCGGGTGCGTTGGCCGACACGATGCCGCCGTTCTCGCTGGACGAGTTGGCCCGGGTCGGTCGGCTGATTCGTGAACTCCACGACGCGATGGAGAGCTTCCAACCGCCCGCCGGCACCGTGTGGGACGTCGCGGTCCCGGACCCGGCCGGTGGCGATCTGATCTGTCACAACGATCTCGCTCCGTGGAATCTGGTGCGCGACGGTGAACGCTGGGTGTTCATCGACTGGGACAACGCGGGGCCTGCGTCGCGGTTGTGGGATCTCGGGTACGCCGCTCACGGGTTCGTACCGTTTGTGGCGCGAGGCAACGTCGACGTCGACGGACCGCGGT
The DNA here is from genome assembly GCF_053607525.1 of Kribbella sp. NPDC055110. NCBI lineage: Bacteria > Bacillati > Actinomycetota > Actinomycetes > Propionibacteriales > Kribbellaceae > Kribbella > Kribbella sp. NPDC055110. The sequence goes on along the minus strand of NZ_JBSGTS010000004.1, from coordinate 303,531 downwards.
TGCGGGCGCTCGCTGACGGGTACGGGCTCGATCCGGAGCAGCGCCGCGCCTTCCCAGCGCAGATCGCGGCCCACACGCGGGGCATGTACGACCTGTTGGTCCACGGCCACCGCACCGGACAGCAGCCGTGGGCACGTCTCTACGCGGAGGGCCACGCCGACCACTGGGGTCCGACGGCCGAGTACATCGAGGCCCACCACGACGACTGGGTCAGGGTGCTGCTGTAGGGCGGACCTCCACCACTCACCAACCCCGCTCCCAGCCCACCCGCCCCGCGTGGACCTGCACCGCGGGTCGGGGTTGGTGAGTGGCGCACGTCCGCCGTAACGCTTTCCGGACGGCGCCCGATCTAGCGGGTAGGGGGTGGGGGAATGACTGTGCTGCGGATTTTGATCGCCGTGTTCTTCGTTCTCGCTGGACTTGGCGGCATTGTCTCGGCCGTTCGCCGAGGCAATCTGTTCGACCTCGTCGGAGCCGTCGCGCTCTTCGCGATCGCCGTCGCGCTATGGCCCCGGAGGCGCCGAAGCCGCGTTTAGGAGCAGGCCCGGAATACGTTTGCGGCGCGGGGCGCGCGGCGGGGATCGTTGCGGGCATGACTCCTGAGCCGATGGCGCGGTCGTCGGCCGAAGCCGAGGAGGCCCGGTACTGGGCCCACCTCTACGGGCTTCGCGAGATAATCTCCGACCACCCCTGGTTGCGGTCAGTCGAGGGCTGACGGCCAGTCTGTTTCGGGCAGGAGGGCGCGGAGGGGTGTCGTACGGCGCCTGTCCAGGATCACCTCGGTGTCGAGGTTCGACGGGTCGATCTGGCGGATGAACTCGCGGCACCGGCCGCACGGGGCCACCACGTGCAGCGGGCCGTCGCCACGCCAGACGGCGACGATCTTCGCGATCTTGTACTCGCGGGCCGTCACCATCGCGGCGATGGCGGCATGCTCGGCGCAGAACCCCGTGCCAGAAGCGGTGTCGATGCACACGCCGACGTACACGTTGCCGGCTTCGGTGACCAGCGCCGACGCCACATCGCCGAAGATCCGATCGCCGACGTGATACGGATGCAGCACGGCCGCGGCCGCATCGATGAGCTCGTCGTTGATCACCCCCGAGAACCTAGCAACGCTAGCGCAGTCGAAACCAACGGATTTGGCGTGTGAGACTGCGGTGATGGCCGAGTCGTACGTGGTGCTCAACGGGGTGCGGCACTGGGTGCGCGTGGTCGGTGATCCACAGGCAGGTACGCCGATCGTCGTGGTTCATGGCGGGCCCGGCGGGTTCATCTACGACTTCGAGCAGTTGACGGGGCCGTTGCTCGAGGAACTCGGGCCAGTTGTGTACTACGAGCAGCGCGGCTCCGGGCGCAGCGATCAGGACGGCCGGTACGACGTACCGCTGCTGGTCGACGATCTGGAACAGCTGCGGCAGCAGCTCGAGCTACCGCGGATCACGCTGCTCGGCATCTCGTTCGGCGGAGACCTCGCGGCCGAGTACACCGTTGCGCACCCGGACCGCGTCGACCGGCTGATCCTCCAAGGCACCGCGCTGGCCGGCCCGCTCACCCCGTCGCCGTGGGGATCGGGCTTCGAGGCGGTCGCCGCCGACGACGAGATGCGGGCCGCGATCCGTACGGCGGTTGCGGATTCGGGGCCGCGCGCCGTCTGGGACGTCGTCGACCGGCCGACCATCGATCGGTTCCTGTTCCACCAGCCCGCAGCGGCCAAGCGGGTCCGCGAACTGTGGGCCGAGAGTGGGTTGATCAACACGGGCGAGATGGCGGCCGCGCTGGCGAAGGAACCTCCGCGGTCGGTGCCGCTCGTCGATGAGATCGCTGCGCTCGACGTACCGGTCCTGGTGCTGATCGGTTTCTGGGATCGCAACGCGGGCGTCGATGCGTGTCGCGACTTGGCGACCCGCCTCCCTCGCGCGCAGCTCCGCGTGTTCGACGAGAGCGCCCACTTCCCGAACGTCGAGGAGCCCGAGCGGTACGCCGCCGAGATCGCCGCCTTCCTTCACGCGAACTGACGCGGCTTACTCCTCGCCTGAGAAGCGTTCCCAGGCGGATTGGCGGCTGATGCCGAGGGCCGCGCCGATCCGGGCCCAGGTGACCGAGCGGGAGCGCAGGCGGAGTACGCGATCCTGTACGGCGGCCTCGACCTGCCCGCGCGACTTGTCGAGCCGAACCATGTCGGCCAGCAACTCCTCGTCACTCTTTCCGTCCAGCGGCGGAAACGACGGAATCGGCTGCTCGTTCATCACCCGCACCGACAGGTCGACGCACTCGTTGCAGATGAACACCCCCGGCCCGGCGATCAGCCGCTCGGTCTCGTCCCGCGTCTTCCCGCAGAACGAACACCGCAACACGTTGTCCGGCATCCCAAACCTCCAGTCTGTCAGGGTTTCCCTGACACGCTTGTCAGGTTAAACCTGACAACCCGACGAGTCAACGGCGAGGCAGAATCTGCAGGGTGGAGGTGTTTGTGCGGTATCAGAGTCCGGTGCCAGATCGGCGGGGGCGGCGGATCGGGATCTTCGGGCTGGTGAACATGCTCGGGAACCGGGGGTATCTGAGTGCGGAGGAGGAACAGTTCCGGCGTACGACGAACGACTGGTACGACGCGACGTACGCGAATCCGACGACCGTCGACCCGACCGTCTACGACAACCTGCTCGCGGCCGCGTGGTTCAAGACGTCGGCGGCGTACCTGATGGAGCCGATCCCCGGCTACCTGGCGATCCTCGCCGCGCACAACCTCCCGTGCGAACGCTACGAGTCGACCGCACCGGGCCGCGTGCTCTACGAGGACGAGCACCAGGTGGTCGTCGTACCGCACGAGGATCTCGACTTCACCACGATGCTGTGGCTCCGCCCGAACCCGAGCTGACCGCCATGGGACTGGCTAGCGCGGTGGTTCGCGAACGGGACGGGGGCCGAGGTGCGCATGCCGCGCTCGGCATTCGCTGGTAGTTGTCGGCTTTTGGTGGGTTCTTGCCTCGGTCGACCTTCGTCCGCTGGACGGGTGAGCACGCGGTGGGCCGGTGGATCACTTACCGTGATGTTCATGGCGTTTGCGGCGAAGGGGAGCAAGGGGGAGTCGTTCCTTGCGGTGGTGGTTGGTGGTGGGGCGGCGTTCGGGCTGGTGGTGCTGGTGTCGCGGGCGTGGAAGGCGTGCCAGGTGGACGTCACCGGGAGCGTGCCGAACGGGCTGACGCTGCTGTTTCTGGGCGTACCGATCGCGCTGATCGTCAACCTGGTGCTGTTCACCGTCGTCTTCCGGTACGCCGGGAAGGCGTTCCTGTTCTCGCTGATCGCCGCCGCCATCGCGATCGCGATCGCCGACCTCGCCCTGTTCTCCTGGCAAGGCACCCCCGCGGCCTCACCCGGCACCTGCCCCGGCAACGTCCCGCCGTGGTGGCCGACGTGGATCCCGACCTGATCGCCAGCCCATCACAATCGCGCCGTCGCCGGCGCGGTCAGGCGTGAGCACGCGCGATCGCGGCAATTGTGATGGCCTGGAGGTCAGAGCAACCGGAGTAGCGCGGCGGCGCGTTCGGGGTCGCCGATGTGGGCGGCGGTCGGGAACAGGCGGGCCCAGGAGCCGGCGCGCGTCAGCTGACTGAGCCGGCGGGCGAGCTCGGCCGCGCGGCGGAGGTCGGAAAGCGTGTGACCCGACCACCCTTCGAGGTACGCGTCCTCCAACCGCGCGACAACGTCCGAACCGTGCTCCTCAGCGGCACGCTCGAGCGCGACGAGCAAGCTGCAGAACGGGTGCCCGACGTTCGCGTCACCCCAATCGAAGAACGTGTACCGCCCGGCCCCCGCAACCAGGATCTGACCGTCATGCAGATCCGCATGATCCAGCGAATCCGGTACGCCGATCGCCGCCAGCTCCTCGCACCACTCGACCAACCGCGGTCGGAACAGCCGCAACCGTTCCCGATCCGCCGCATCCAACGTCGCGTTCCCGGCCACGGCCTCGTCGAAGATCGCCGGCAGCCCCAGAACCCGAGCATCAGGTACGCCGAGACGCAGCAACTCCTCCACCCGCGGTACGAGCGCCCGCTGCAGATCGGCGTACTGCGTCAACGCCTCCTCCCACTCGCGCGGCCCAGCCCCCAGACCGCGCAGCACCGACCCGCCGGATGGCAGCAGCGACCACCCGCGGCCGGCGTCGACGGCGTGCGGCGTGAGGACGTGCTGCGGCGTCCACCACGACAACGCCTCGCCCAGCCCGGCCTCGAACGCACTCCCCGGCGAGGCCGCCTTGAACCACACCGGGTCCACCGCCTCGATCCGGACGAGCACCGACCACGGCCGGACCCGAACCTGCCGCGGGCCGGTCTCGCGGACGCCGAGTTCGTCGAGTTGCGCGTCCAGCCAGCCGAGGGCCGTCGTACGCCAGGACGGATCGTCCCAAGGCGTCAACGCGTCCGGGTATGCGCCGCGGTTGATCTCCATCCCGGGACCATAATCGAGGGATGACGCGCTGGCCGGACTCCCCGTACCGAGTAGGGATCTCGGGCTGGCGCTACCCGCCGTGGCGGAAGGTCTACTACCCCGACGGGCTGCCGCAGCGGGCCGAACTCGAGTACGCGTCGTCCCGGCTGAACTCGATCGAGCTGAACGGCTCGTTCTACGCCCTCCAGCGCCCCGAGTCGTACCAGCGCTGGTACGCCGAGACGCCCGACGGCTTCGTCTTCTCGGTCAAGGGACCGCGGTTCGTCACGCATCTCAAGCGACTGGCCGACGTGGACGCACCGTTGGCGAACTTCTTCGCGTCCGGAGTCCTTGCGCTGGGCAACAAACTCGGGCCGGTGCTCTGGCAACTACCGCCCAATTTCCAGTACGACGCTGCGCGGTGTGCGGACTTCTTCGCGCAGTTGCCTCGGAAAACGGTTGAGGCAGCCGAACACGCCAAGCGTCACGACGAACGGATGGAAGGCCGGGCGCTGCTCGAGCCGGCTGTCGACGGGCCGCTCCGGTACGCGATCGAAGTACGGCATGACAGCTTCAAGACCGACGGATTCGTCGAGCTCGCGCGGGAGCACGACATCGCGGTGGTGTGCGCGGACACTGCGGGCAAGTGGCCGATGTTCGACGACGTCACGGCCGACTTCGCGTACGTCCGGCTGCACGGCGCCGACGAGCTCTACGTGAGCGGGTACGACGACGAGTCGCTCGACCGCTGGGCGCGCAAGATCCGCTCCTGGAACTGCGACGCGTACGTGTACTTCGACAACGACGTCAAGGTGCATGCGCCGTACGACGCCGAGCGCTTGGCGCACCGCCTCGGGATCAGAGCGGTGCCTGAAACTAAAACAGTCGAGCGCCGACCGGCTCCTCCAGGTCGAGTAGGAACTGCTTCCGCTTGAGACCGCCGGCGTACCCGGTGAGCGACCCGTTCTTCCCGATCACCCGGTGGCACGGGACGACGATCGACAGCGGGTTCTGTCCGACCGCCTTCCCCACCGCCTGCGCCGCGTGTGCCGGTTCACCGAGCCGCGCCGCGATCTCGCCGTACGTCGTCGTCTCGCCGTACGGGATCTCCTCGAGCACCGACCACACCCGCCGCTGGAACTCCTCGCCCTCCAACCGGGTCGGCAGCTCGAACGAAACCCGCGAGCCGCCGAAGTACTCCTCCAACTGCGAGACGACGACCGCGATGAGCGGGTCGGACGCCTCGACCCGCTCACCCAGCGTCTCCGCCGTCGGCTTCACCCAGTGGTGCGGAAAGTAGACGCCGACCAGCACGTCCTCCTCCGACACCACCACCGTGAGCTCCCCGATCCGGGTGCTGACCACCGCATGCCTGTTCATACAGATAGAACGCGTCAGCACCCGGACCTGTGAGGCTCTACGAGTTGATGCGCTCCCGCGTACGCCGCCGGAACTCACGACCGATCCGGGTGGGCTCAGCGTGGTGCAGATCCGTCAGCGCGATCGCCGGTGAACCGTCGCCCGGGGCCTGGGCCACCCACTCACCGCGTGGGTCGATCACGCCGGACGAGAGCCCGCCGGTCGGGTTCGCGCCGACGGCGAAGCTGATCCAGGACGTGTTGTTCACGGCGCAACCGCGCGCCTGGACCGCGACATGCTCGTGCCCTGAGACGCCATTGGTCGCGTACGACACCAGGACGCCGTCCGCACCGAGTTCGTCGTACTGCACGAACAGTTCCGGGAACAGCACGTCCAGTCCGAGCGCGAGCCCGAAACGGAAGCCGTCCACGTCGAACGTCACCGGCTGCTTCCCCGGCGTGTACATCCACGTCACCTTGGTGGTCGACAGCGTCCGTTCGTCGTACCGGGCGACAACCTTTCCTTGGTCGGACACGACGTACATGCTGTTGTGCGGGCGCCCCTCCGGCAGTTGGTGCACCGACGGGATCACCACCCAGATCCCGAGCTCCCGCGCGAGTGCGTTGATCTGGTCGAGCTCGGACTGCAACACCGACCACTGCGCCTTGGTCCAGTCGGACGGACCTACCTCGTCCGGGCCGAGCGACGACAGCACCCGCTTGCTCGGGAAGCAGATCGCGCCCTCGGTGAAATGCACCAGGCGGGCACCGGCCGCGGCGGCCTGCCTGATGAAGTCGCGGAGTTCGGCGCCGCCCGCGCGCAGCTCGTCGGCGTTCGTCGGGTCGTCGCGCATCGTCGACTGGGCGACGGCGATTCGTAAGGATTCCGGCATGTCTGGTTCTCCCTGTGGAGTCGGACGGAAGTGCCGGAGGGCAGTCGTGTAGGACTCGCCGGTTTTCGCGGCGCGGGCTCGGACCCGTTGCTTGAAGTTCCTGTGCGCTGTCATCTGGCCTTCCACGCACTCGCACGCGATCCCCCAGCGATCCCGTCGAGGCGGCAGACCAGGACGAGCGGCCCGAGACAGGAAGTCCCTTTGCCTTCTCACTGTGACCGCGCTGGGGCCGGTCGACGAAGGTGAGGCGCGGGCCGCGCCGGACCAACATCCTCGCCGAGCCCCGCGGCCGGAGTCAATCAGGCTCTCCGAATCAGCGCAGGTGTACGTCGTCGGCCGCGTCCATCGCGACCCCGACCAGCTCGGGGCTGAGGTCGACGACGGTGTTCCCGTCGGCGTCCAGCTGCCCGCGTTCGGTGATCGTGAGACCGATCAGTGCGAGCGTTCCGGCCCGCTGCCGGCGGACCCGATCCTCGGGACGCTCCAGCTCCGGTACGGCGTCCGCGGCGTCCCGCTGCCACGCGGCGACAGCCCTCTCGGCGAGCGCGGCCGGCACGGTGACGCGGATCGTCGGCAGCTGCGCCGCGCGGAACGTCGTACCGATCAAACCGAGCACTCGCGCTTCACTTGCGTTCACGTTCTGGATGTTAGCGACCCCGGGCGGCATAAAGTCGGACCCGGGCGCGGTTGTCTTCCGGAGTACGCGCAGACGACGTTTGGAGCAGAGGGTGAGCATTCGGGTCGGGTACAAGGCTTCGGCGGAGCAGTTCGGGCCGCGGGATCTGGTGGAGTACTCCGTTCGGGCCGAGGAGCTCGGGCTCGACAGTGTGACCGTGTCGGACCATTTCCTGCCGTGGCGGCACGAGGGCGGCCACGCGCCGTTCGCGCTCGCCTGGCTGGCGGCGGTCGGTGAGCGGACCAACCGGGTGCTGCTCGGTACGTCGGTTCTGACGCCGACGTTCCGGTACAACCCGGCCGTGATCGCGCAGGCGTTCGCGACGCTCGGCGAGCTGTACCCCGGGCGCGTGATGCTCGGCGTCGGCACCGGTGAGGCGCTGAACGAGATCGCGGTGTCGGGGCGGGAGTGGCCCGAGTTCAAGGAGCGGTTCGCCCGGCTGCGGGAGGCGGTGCAGCTGATCCGCGACCTGTGGACGAAGGACGGCGTCAGCTCCGAGGGGCCGTACTACAAGACCGTGGACGCGTTCATCTACGACCGTCCCGAGACCCCGCTGAAGGTGTACGTCGCCGCGGGCGGGCCGCTCGTCGCGCGGTACGCCGGGCGCGCCGGTGACGGGTTCATCGCGACGTCCGGGAAGGGGATGGAGCTCTACACGGAGCAGCTGATTCCCGCCGTACGCGAAGGGGCCGAGAAGGCCGGGAAGACGTTCGAGGACGTCGACCGGATGCTCGAGGTCAAGCTCTCGTACGACCGGGATCCGGCACTCGCACTGGAGAACACCCGCTTCTGGGCGCCGCTGTCGCTGACCGCGGAGCAGAAGCACAGCGTGACGAGTGCGACCGAGATGGAGCGGCTCGCCGACGAGTTGCCGATCGAGCAGGTCGCGAAGCGGTGGATCGTGGCGTCGGATCCGGAGGAGGTCGTGAAGCAGTTCCAGCCGTACCTCGACGCCGGCTTCAACCACTTCGTCGTCCACGGTCCGGGGAACGACCAGGAGCGGTTCCTCACCCAGTTCACCGAGGATGTTCTTCCGCTGCTGCGCAAACTGGGCTGACAATCACCCCGTGGCCGAATTCGAGATCGTTCAGGACGGTGACCCGCGGTGCGCCGAGCTGGAAGCAGCCGGGTACCGCGTGGTCGCCGAGTCCTGGGCGGTGCGGCTGTTCGACCCGGACCGTGAGCTGCTGGAGACCGCCGTACGCCGGGTTACCGCCGGCGGACTGACGCTCCGCGAACTCGGGTCCGAATCGGCCGCGGTCCTGTACGCGCTGGAGAAGTCGAACGAGTCCGACTATCCCTACACGCCCGCGACACACCGCGCCGTCGGGGAGCTCGCCGATGTCGAGGGCCTGTGGCCTGAGCACCGGGTGTTCGGCGCCTTCGACGGCAACCGGCTTGTCGGCGCGACCGTGATGCGCGAGAAGGACGGCTTCGGCGACACTGCCTTCACGTCGGTCCTGGCTAGCCACCGCCGCCGCGGCGTGGCCCAGGCCGTCAAGGCGGCCTCGATCCTCGCCTTCCTCGACATCGGCATCACCCGCTTCAGCACCGGCGGAGCCGCCGCGAACCAAGCCAGCCTCCAGGCCAACCAGTCCCTCGGCTACCAACTAACCGAACACTGGCGAACCTACGCGCCCTGACCCCTCGCTTCAGTGGAGGTCGTCGGAGAGAGACTTGGCGGCTTGGGTCAGGAGGGGGACGGCTTGGGCTACGAGGGATTCGGTCATTCGGCCGGCGGGGCCGGAGATGGAGATGGCCAGCGGGGTTGGGGCGTCGGGGACGGCCACGGCGACGCAGCGGACGCCGACTTCCTGTTCGCCTTCGTCCATGGCGTAGCCGACGTCGGAGGCGTGGTGGAGCTGGGTGGTGAAGGCGTCGGGGGTAGTGATGGTGTTGTCGGTGTGTTGCGGCATGCCGGTGCGGTGCAGGAGGTCGCGGACCTCGGCGTCGGGGTACTGGGCGAGGATCGCCTTGCCGACCGCGGTGCAGTGCGGCAGGACGCGGCGGCCGACCTCGGTGAACATGCGCATCGAGTGCCGCGACGGGACTTGCGCGAGGTACACGATCTGGTCGCCGTCGAGCATCGCCATGTTGGCGGACTCGCCGAGCTCGTCGACGAGCCGGGCGAGATGCGGCCGGGCGAACACACTCAGCATGTGCGACGAACTCTCCCCGAGCCGGATCAGCTTCGGCCCGAGGATGTACTGCCGGGACGGCTCTTGACGCAGGTAGCCGAGGTCGACGAGGGTGCGGACCAGCCGGTGGATCGTCGGCAGCGGCAGGCCGGAGGCCGCGGCCAGCTGCGACAGGCCCATCATCCCGCCCGCGTCGGCCATCGTCTCGAGCAGCCCGAAGGCGCGCTCGATGGACTGCACGCTGCCGGTGCGTCCCTTGCCGTTCGTCTCCGCCATGACAACCACCTTTCCGGATCACGGAAGTTTAGCGCCAGATATCGGAAGCTCGGGTGCTTGTGTCTTCCGCAAGGTAGATATTAGTCTCCACAATACGGAAAAAGGAGGCGGCAGTGAGCCTGGATGACCTGGTGACCGAGCTCGACCGGCGGCTGGCGGCCGCGGACACGGCGCTGGCCGCGGACTATCGCGGCGATCGCGGGGTCCGGCAGCCGGTCCACACCGTGTACGTTCCGGCCGATCGGTACGACGTACGCACGGTGGCGGACTGGGGTGCGCAGGCGTGCGCGGCCCTCGACGAGTACGGCGGATCGGCCGCGGAGCTCGCGAAGGTGCTGGATCTGCCGGACGACCTCGCCGACGACGTGTACGACCGTGTCCGGGCCAAGCTCGAGCGCGAGCCGATCGAGGACCTCCGCGTCGACTTCGAGGACGGTTACGGCAACCGCCCGGACGACGAGGAGGACGCCGCGGCGATCGCTGCCGCTCAGGTCTTCGCCGCCAACAAGCAGACGCCGTACCAAGGCCTGCGGATCAAGTCGCTGGAGGCGCCGACAAGGCGTCGCGGTGTGCGAACCCTCGACCTCTTCCTCAAGAACCTCGGCGCGATCGACGACGGCTTCGTCATCACGCTCCCGAAGGTGACGTCGGTCGAGCAGGTCGAGGCGATGGTGTTCGTACTCGAGACGCTCGAGCATCAGTACGGCCTGCCGCCGTTGAAGTTCGAGATCCAGGTCGAGACCCCGCAAGCGATCCTCGGTGCCGACGGCACCGCGCTGATCGCCCGGATGATCAAGGCGGGCGGCGCGCGCGTCACCGGTCTGCACTACGGCACCTACGACTACTCCGCCTCGCTCGGCGTCGCGGCGGCGTACCAGAGCATGGAGCATCCGGTCGCCGATCACGCCAAGGACGTCATGCAGCTGGCCGCGGCTGGCACCGGCGTGTTCGTATCCGATGGTTCGACCAACGTTCTCCCGGTCGGCGACGCGGTCCACGACGCCTGGCGCCTGCATTTCCGGCTGGTACGTCGTTCGCTCGCACGCGGCATCTACCAGGGCTGGGACATGCACCCTGCGCAACTCCCGACCCGCTTCGCGGCGACCTACCTGTTCTACCTGGAAGGCTTCGACCAGGCTGCGCGACGTCTCCGCGCGTACCTGGGTGACGGCGAGTCCGGCTACCTCGACGAGCCCGCGACAGCTGCCGCGCTCGCCGGTTTCGTACTGCGCGGCATCGAGTGCGGCGCGATCGAGACGTCCGAGTTCGACGACACCGAGCTCGCCAAGCTGGCGCGCAGAGCAGTCCCGGAGAGTTAGCCTCGCCGCATGCGACTGGTTGCGGAGTTCACCACGGAACCCTTCGATGTCGACGGGTCGCCGCCCGCGCACGCCACCGAGGCGTTGCGTGCGGCGGAGGCGGCCGGGCTCGACTGCGAGTTCGGCCCGCTCGGTACGCAGGTCAGCGGCGAGCAGCATCTCCTGCTGCCGGCGCTCCCGAAGGTGCTCGAGGCGGCGTTCGCCAGCGGCGCGAGCCAGGTGACCTTGCAGGTACGCCGCGATGCCTGAACAACACCCGCTGGTGCAGGCGATCGCGCCGCTCGTCGAGCGACTGAACGCACAACTCGTCGACGCGGCGGAGGCCCGCGCGGACGACGTGACGCTCGCGTGGGACGGCAAGCCCGTGGTCGCCGTACGCCTATCCCCTGCAAAACCGCCTGAAAAGCCAGAGGGCGGCGTGCAGAGTCTCCTGGCTGGTGTCGCCGAGGATTTGGGCGGTCCGTTGCGCGACCTGTCGCGGCACGACAAGCAGCAGGCCGTGCTGCTTCTGGAGGCGCGCGGAGCCTTCGAGTACCGCAGGTCGGCCGAGATCGTCGCCGAGGCGCTCGGCGTCACGCGTTTCACCGTCTACAACTACCTGAACCGCGCCAGGTGAACCGCCGTGCAGGCACAACCCCGCCGCGGGCGGCGTGTCGGGTCCGATCGAGGGGGTTCTGCCTGCGCGGCGGTCCACCCACCAATATTCAACAAACTGTTGACGACGAGCGTGCCGCCTGCCACTCTCGTCATACGGAAAGTTGATTTCGGGATTCGAGAAGGTGTGATCCGTGGATCTGGAGGAGTTCAACTCCGCTCCGACCGACCGGCTTCGGCCGGCACTGGCGGCCTGCTGTGACGTGCCCCGCTGGGTCGACGCGATCCTGGCCAAGCGGCCGTACGGCGACCTCGCCGCCTTGACCGCGGTCGCCGACCAGTCGCTGCGGGAGCTCGACGACAACGAGGTCGATCGTGCCCTCCAGGCGCACCCGCGGATCGGGGACCGGCCGCAGGGCGCGAGTACCGAGGCCGCCTGGTCGCGGAACGAGCAGGCGGGTGTCGGCGACGACGCCGGCGTCCGGCAGGAGCTTGCCGACGGCAACCGTCAGTACGAGGAGCGGTTCGGCCGGGTGTTCCTGATCTGCGCCACCGGGTTGTCGGCGGCGCAGATGCTGGACAGTCTGCGAACCCGTCTCACGCACGACGACGCGACCGAGGCAATCGTCGTACACGAGGAACTGCGCAAGATCGCGCTGCTCCGGCTGAGCAAGGTGGTGGACGCATGAGTTCTCTGTCGACACACGTGCTCGACACCGCGCTGGGGCGACCGGCGCAGGGTGTTCCGGTCAGGCTGTACGACGGCGACGCCCTACTCGCGAGCGGTACGACGGACGCAGACGGGCGGATCGGAGAGCTCGCGCCGGCGTTGGAGCACGGCACGTACCGGCTCTGGTTCGACGTCGCGGCGTACGCGCAATCCACCGGCCAGGACATCTTCTTTCCCGAGGTCTCCGTGACCTTCACGGTCGCCGACGAGCGGCACTACCACGTCCCGTTGCTGCTCAGCCCGTTCGCGTTTTCCACCTACCGAGGGAGCTGATCTCAGATGGCCATCCACCTGGGAGCCAACCAGTACGGCAAAGCCGAGAACCGCGTCGTCCGCATCTACCGCGACACGCCCCGCCACCAGATCCGCGATCTGAGCGTGTCGACCGCGCTCCGCGGCGACTTCGAGGACGCGCACACGACCGGCGACCAGTCCGACGTACTGCCGACCGACACGCAGAAGAACACCGCGTTCGCCTTCGCCAAGGAGAAGGGCATCGGGGCGATCGAGGACTACGCGCTGACGCTCGGCGCGCACTTCCTGGACGCGTCGCCGGCCGCGCAGGGCGCCCGGGTCGAGGTCGAGGAGTACGCCTGGGAGCGGATCCAGGTCGACGGCCAGGGGCATGATCACTCGTTCGTGCGGACCGGCGGCGGCGTGCGGAACACGGTCGTCAACGTGGAGGGCCGGGGCGCGGACCGGAAGTCGTACGTCGTGTCGGGGATCAGCGATCTCGTCGTACTGAAGTCGACCGGCTCGGAGTTCCACGGGTTCCTGAAGGACGAATACACGACGCTGCCGGAGACGAACGACCGGATCCTCGCAACGTCCCTGGTCGCGCGGTGGCGCTACGACCACACAGAGGTCGACTGGGACAAGTCGTACGACGAGATCAAGGGACTGCTGCTCTCGCGATTCGCGACGATCCACAGTCTTGCGTTGCAGCAGACGCTCTACGGGATGGGGTCGGCGGTGCTCGAGCAGCACCCGGAGGTCGCCGAGATCAAGTTCTCGGCGCCGAACAAGCACCACTTCCTCGTTGACCTGTCGCCCTTCGGTGTCGAGAACCCGGGCGAGGTGTTCATCGCCGCCGATCGCCCGTACGGCCTGATCGAGGCGACCGTCACGCGGGACGACGCCAGCGACGCGGGCAGCGCCTGGCACGCCGTACCCGGATTCTGCTGATCATGTCGAGGATCGTGATCGAGGGCGCCTACGTGGCGACCCTCGATCCGGCCCGGCGCGAGTTCGTCGGACACGTGGTTGCCGAGGGCAATCGCCTGACAGCTGTCGGGCGCGGCCCCGCACCGGCGTACGACGATGCCCGCGTGATCGACGGACGCGGCTGCCTGGTCACGCCTGGGTTCGTGAACACGCACCAGCACCTGTACCAGTGGGTCACGCGCGGACTCGCCGCGGACGCGACCCTCTTCGAGTGGCTGACAACGCTGTACCCGGTGTGGGCGAGGATCACCGAGGAGACCGTGTACGTCGCGGCGCGGGCGGCGCTCGCCCAGCTCGCGCGCACCGGATGCACGACGGTCGCCGATCACCACTACGTCTTCCCACGTGATGGTGGCGATCTGCTCGCGGCGGAGATCGCCGCGGCGAGTGAGATCGGGCTGCGCTTCCACCCGGCACGTGGGTCGATGGACCGCGGGCAGAAGGACGGCGGGTTGCCGCCCGACTCCGTGGTCGAGAACCGCGACGAGATCCTCGCCGCGACCGAGGCCGCGATCGACCGCTGGCACGATCCGTCGCCCGATTCGATGCTGCAGATCGTGGTCGCGCCGTGCTCCCCGTTCAGTGTGAGCGGCGAGCTGATGCGCGAGTCTGCGGAGCTCGCTCGGCGTCGCGGCGTACGGATGCACACCCATCTCGCCGAGACCACGGACGAGACGGACTGGTGCCGGGAGAGGTTCAACTGCACGCCTCTCGAGTACGCCGATCGCCTCGGCTGGACCGGCCCGGACGTGTGGTTCGCGCACGGGATCCACTTCGACGACGCGGAGATCAAGCACCTCGGCGGCACCGGTACCGGCGTCGCCCACTGTCCCAGCTCCAACGCCCGCCTCGGCGCCGGCATCGCCCGTACCGCAGACCTCCGCGCAGCCGGTTCCCCTGTCGGTCTGGGCGTCGACGGTGCCGCGAGCAACGAATCCGGCAGCCTGGTGGAGGAACTCCGGCACGCGCTGCTCTTCGCCCGCGCCCGCAGCGGCCCACAAGCACTGACCGTCCGCGCCGCCCTGGAAATGGCGACCCTCGACGGCGCGCGCATCATTGGTCGCTCCAACGACATCGGCTCGCTCGAACCCGGCAAACAAGCCGACCTGGCCGTCTGGGACCTCACCACCCTCCCCCACGCCGGCATCCAGGACCCGATCGCGGCCCTCACTCTCTCCACACCCCCGCCTCTGACGCTCCTCCTCGCCAACGGCCGCCCCGTCGTAGAACACGACGTACTCCAAACCGCCGACACCAACACCCTCGCCACCCAGGTCGCCCGTACCCAGGCCAAGCTCGTGGGCTGACGTGCGATAACCCTCGGGGACTGGGAACACGCAATGGCCTGTTCCCAGTCGCCGGGGGTTATCCACAGTTGCGCGATCGCCCGTCCGCGCGGCGCGCGAGACGTGCACCTTCTTGGGCATGAACAGACGACTGGAAGTGATCGCGGCCGGCCGGGGCGGGTGGTTCACGCGCCCGGACGCGCACGCCGCAGGGTACAGCGACAGCGAGCTGCGGCAACGCGTGCGCAGCGGGCAGTGGCTCAGGATGAGCTTCAACTCGTACGTCGACCCGCGGGCCTGGCCGGACGAACCGCCGTGGGAGCGGGCGACTCGGCGGCACCTACTGCACGTGCGGATGGCGAGTGAACGGCTCGGCGATGTTGTCGTGAGTCACCAATCCGCTGCCCTGCTCCACGGCTTGCCCGTCTGGGGGACCGATCTGGCGAGGGCGCACTTCACTCGTGTGGCGTCCGGCCGGCCCCGCGTCGGCCGAGGGGTCCAGGTGCATCGCGGCACGCCTGCAGTCGACGAGATCGTCGAGTTGGGCGGTCTCAACGTCACCAGCGTCGATCGAGCGATCGTGGAGACCGCCTGTACGACGTCGTACGAGGTCGGCGTCGTCATGGCCGACGTCGCGCTCCGTGGGCTCACGACCCGCGAACAGTTGGCCGCCGTTGTACGGCGTCATCGCCACTGGCGCGGGCTGCCGGCTGCGCAGGCCGCCGTACTGTTCGCGGACGCCCGGAGCGAGTCGGTCGGCGAGTCGCGGCTTCGCGTCCTGATGGCGAACCACGGCCTACCCGAACCAGAGCTGCAGGTAGAGATCTGGGACGCGGGCGGCCGGCTGATCGGGCGGGTCGACTTCCTGCTCGCGGGCGTGCTGGTGGTCGAGTTCGACGGCGCGATGAAGTACGGCGACAACGCAGACGCCGTACTGGCCGAGAAATATCGCGAGGACCGCCTCCGGGAGTGCGGGTACGGCGTAGCGCGCGTCAACTGGGCTGAGCTGACCAACCCGCACGAGACCGCGGCGCGGCTGGAGCGGGCGTTGCGGGCACATGCGACGGGGACTGGGAACAGGCGATTGCTTGTTCCCAGTCCCCGGCGAGGGTGATCAGTGGAGGAGGTCGCCGTTGATCCAGACGGCTTGGACGTCGGCAGGGGTGCCCAGGGTGAAGATTCGGGCCAGGGCTTCTTCGGTGTCTTCGGCGTGGGTGATCGCCACGGCCAGCGGAGAGCCTTCGGCGGGGCGGAGGAGTTGGGCGTCGAAGTGGTGGCCTACCGAGAGGTGGCCGACCTGGGGCAGGTCGAGAGCGTCGGCGCCGGCCGTCGTGGCGAGGTAGAGCAGGTGGGCTGCGGAGAGCGGGCGGCCATGGTCGCCTTGGAGTTGCTGGCAGAAGTACGCCTGGAGACCTTCCTTCAGGAGCGAGAAGCCGGTGCCTGCGCCGACGTCCGATCCGAGCGCCACGCGTACGCCGTACTGCAGGTGTCGCGTCAGCGGGAACAATCCACTACCGAGCGCCGCGTTGCTCGTGGGGCAGTGGGACACGGTCGCGCCGCTGACAGCGAGCATCTTGAGCTCGACGTCCGTCGGGTGGACGTTGTGCGCGAGCACGGTACGCCGGTCCACCAGGCCGTGCCGGTCGTACGTCGTCACGTAGTCGGCGCCCCCGAACAGGTCGGCGACGCTCGCGATCTCGGCCTCGTTCTCGTTGACGTGCGAGGTGAACAGCGCGCCGGGGATCGCGTCCATCAGTTCACGGCAGGTCGCGAGCAGCTCGTCCGTGCAGGAGAGCGAGAAGCGCGGCGTCACGGCGTACCGGTTGCGGCCGACGCCGTGCCAGCGGTTCGCGAGGGCGAGCGACTCGGCGTATGCACGGACCGGGGTGGTGAGCAGCTCCGGCCGGAGCAGGCGGTCGCTGAGCACCAGCCCGGACGTGATGCGGAGGCCGACCTTGGACGCGGCGTCGAAGAGCGTGTCGACGGCGTCGGCGTAGTGCGCGCCGAAGACGAGCGCCGACGTCGTACCGGCCGCCGCCAGTCCGCGTACGAACTCGTTGGCCACGCTTGCCGCGTAGTCGGCGTCGGCCATCCGCGCCTCCTCGGGGAGGGCGTACCGGTCGAGCCATTCGAGCAACGGCAGTCCGAGGCCGCCGACGGCGCGGATCTGCGGGAAGTGCACGTGGGTGTCGACGAACCCGGGCAGTACGACGCCGTCGCGCAGATCCACGACCTGCTCGGCAGGGTGCGTCTGGCGGATCTCCACGAACGGGCCGCGGGCAACGATCATCCCGTCCTCGACCAGCAGTCCCGCGTCGCTGTCGACCCGCAGGCCGCCGCCCTCGAACGGGTTCTCCGGCGTGTCGATGAACGTGCCACGATAAAGAGTCATGCCTTTGCCTCACGCTGAGCCGGCGCGGGGCGACGCACGGCAGGACGAGCCGACACGGGATGCCGGTCGGCGACCTCGGCCGAAGCGGACGACCGCTCGGCGGGATGAGCCGAAGCGGACTGCCGCTCGGCGATGAACTGCTGGAGGAGCCAGGCGGCGACGCTTACCGCGATCACGGCCGGCTCCTTGCCGGGAAGATCGGACAGACCGATCGGCGTGGTGATCCGAGCGATCGCCTCGGCGGAGTTGCCGTCCTCGGCAAGCTTCCGCTGGAACCGCGTCCACTTCGCGCTGGACCCGATCAGCCCGATCGTCGCCAGCTCCTCGCGACGGATCGCGGCATCACAGAGCGCCGCGTCCTCGGCATGATCGTGCGTCATGATCAAAACGTGAGTGCCAGGCGGAAGCTCACCAACGACCAGCTCCGGCAACACCGGCACGTTGTGTACGTGGACCTGCCCGACCGCGTCATCTAGCACTGCTAGCCGATCAGCCGTCAACTGATCGGCCCGCGAGTCAATCAGGTGCAGCTCGAGATCATGCCGCGCGAGGATCCGCGCCAACTCCAGCCCCACATGCCCGACCCCGAAGATCGCCACCGACGGCACCACAGGCAACGGCTCCAGCAACAGCTTCACCTCACCACCACAACACTGAACTCCGTGCTGGTACGGCGCTTTGTCGGACAACGCCGCGGTCAGCACCTCGGGCGTCGTCACCTCGTCCGCGATCATCTCCCGCGAACGCTCGACGCCCAGCGCCTCCAGGTTCCCGCCACCCACCGTCCCCCAGACGTTGCCAGCAGCAACAACCATCTTCGCCCCGGCCTCCCGCGGCGCATGCCCACGAACAGACATCACGGTGACAAGAACCCCTGGACATCGTCCGGTCCGCAGACGCTGAACAGCCTTTACCCACTCCATCTCCATCAACCTCCCGCACTACGGGGAGAAGCGGAGGGAGCGCCTCCGGGCGGAGAGGACGGGGCCGCCGGAGAAGGCCCCGCGCCGTCGGTGCGAGGCCCCGGGCCCTCGGCCCAGTCAGCCGCTCCGGAGCGGGCCTTGTCGAGGGCCCAGTAGACGGCTTCGGGGGTGGCTGGGGAGGGGAGGTCGACGCTGGTGCCGGCAGGGCCGAAGGCTGCGGCTGCGTGACGTAGTGCTTCACGGACGGAGAAGGCCAGCATGAGCGGTGGTTCGCCGACGGCCTTGGAGCCGTAGATGGCGCCTTCCTCGTGGGCCTTTTCCAGCAGCGTGACGTTGAAGACCTCAGGCATCTCGGAGAAGCTCGGGAGCTTGTACGTGCTCGCCGCCTGCGTGGACAACCGACCGCGCCGATCGCCGGAGCTCTCGTCCCAGCGGAGGTCCTCGAGCGTCAACCACCCGGCGCCCTGCACGAAACCGCCCTCGATCTGGCCGATGTCGATCAACGGGCTGAGGCTGTCGCCGACGTCGTGCACGATGTCGACGCGGCGCAGGGTGTACGCGCCGGTGAACCCGTCGACCTCGACCTCGGCCGCCGCAACGCCGTACGCGAAGTACTTGAAAGGCTCGCCGCGCATCGCGTTGGCGTCCCAGTGCAGGCCTTCGGTCCGGTAGAACCCGGCCGCCCACAACTGCACGCGCTGGTGGTAAGCGAGATTGACCAGCGAGTTCCAGTCCACGCCGTCGCCCGACAACCCGCGGACGACGCCGTCGACGAATCGCACGTCGTGTGGGCTGATCCCGAGCTTTCCGCCGGCGACCTGCGCCAGCCGTTCCCGGATCTGCTCGCACGCGTTCTTGATCGCCGCACCGTTCAGATCAGCACCCGAGGAGGCCGCGGTCGCGGACGTGTTCGGCACCTTGTCGGTCCGCGTGGGCGCGAGCCGTACCCGCTCCAACGGCACCCCGAGCGTGGTCGCCGCCACCTGCAGCATCTTCGTGTGGAGGCCCTGCCCCATCTCGGTGCCGCCGTGGTTGATCAGCACCGAGCCGTCCTTGTAGACGTGTACCAGCGCCCCTGCCTGGTTGAACGCGGTCAGGTTGAACGAGATCCCGAACTTCACCGGCGTCATCGCCAGCCCGCGCTTCACATGCTCGTGCGACGCGTTGAACGCCTCCAGCGAGGCCTGTCGCGCGGTAACGTCCCCAGCCGCGATGACCTGGCTCCAGCACGACTCCAACCGGTCCGCGTGCCGGACGGGTTGCCCGTACGGCGTGGAGTCGCCCGGCTGGTAGAAGTTCCGCCGCCGCAGCTCCAACGCGTCGTACCCGAGCAGCGGGGCGCACCGGCCGAGGATGTCCTCGATCACGAGCATCCCCTGCGGCCCGCCGAACCCGCGGAACGCGGTCTGCGATGTCTTGTTGGTCTGCGCGATCCGCCCGTCCACGCGCACATGCGGAATCTCGTACGCGTTGTCGATGTGGCACATCGCCCGCGCCAGCACCGGCTCCGACAGGTCGAGACTCCATCCGCCGTCGGCCGTCAACGTCGCATCTAGCGCGACCAACGCACCATCATCAGAGAACCCAACCGTCCACGAGCTGTGGAACCCGTGCCGCTTCCCCGACATCGTCATGTCCTGCGTCCGGTTGAGCCGCAACCGCACCGGTCGCCCGGTCAACGTCGCACCGAGCGCGGCGATCGCGGCGAACCCGTGCGGCTGCATCTCCTTGCCGCCGAAGGCCCCGCCCATCCGCAGGCACTGCACCGTCACCGAGTGACTGGCCAGCCCGAGCACATGCGCAACGATTTCCTGCGTTTCCGACGGGTGCTGGGTGCTCGACTGCACGAAGATCTGCCCGTACTCGTCCACCAGCGCCAACGCCGCATGCGTCTCGAGGTAGAAGTGCTCCTGCCCGGCGAACTCGAACTCGCCACGGAACACGTGTTCCGCCCCCGCCAACGCCGCCTCGACGTCGCCACGCTCCAGGTGCCGCCCGATGCCCTGGAAGCTGCCCGCGTCGATCGCCTCGCGCACGCTCACCAACGACGGCAGCGGCTCGTACTCGACCTCCACCGCCAACGACCCGAGCCGCGCAGCCTCCAACGTCTCCCCGAGCACCCAACACACCGCGTGCCCGTTGAACATCACCTCACCCGGGAACAACGGCTCGTCGTGCTTCACGCCGGCGTCGTTCACTCCCGGTACGTCGTCCGCCGTCAACACGCGCACCACACCGGGTACGTCGTACGCCGGCTTCACCCGGAGCGCGGTCACGCGCGCGTGGGCATGCGGCGACTGCACCGGCCAAGCGTGCAGTACGTCGCGGGTCCGCATCACCAGATCGTCTGTATATAAGGCGGCCCCGGTTACATGCAGCGCCGCGCTCTCATGCGGCATCGGTACGCCGACGACGGCCGCAGCAGGCCGTTCCGACAACGAGCTCATGCGCCGACCCCCTGGAAATAGAAACGCAGCAACGATTGGCCGAGCATCGCGGAGCGGTACGACGAACTCGCGCGGTGATCGTCCATCGGCGTACCCTCCGCGGCCATCACCCCCGCCGCGATCCGCACGGTCTCCTCGGTCCACGGGCGACCGGCCAACGCGGCCTCGGTCTCGCGAGCACGCAACGGGGTGGCTGCGACGCCGCCGAGCCCGATCCGGGCCCCCATGACCACGCCATCAAGGATCTCGACGGCGTACCCGATCGCGACGCTCGAGATGTCGTCGAAGCGCCGCTTGGCGATCTTGTGGAACGCGGTCATCGGTGCCAAGGGCAACGGAATCACGATCGTCTTGATCAGTTCGTCAGCCGCCTTCAGCGTCTGGCGATAGCCGGTGAAGTAGTCAGCGAGCGCCACGGTCCGCTCACCGCGGCGAGACGCCAGTACCAACGATGCATCCAGGGCCAGGAGTGCGGGTGGTGTATCTCCGATCGGCGATCCGGTCCCCAGGTTCCCGCCGATCGTCGCGCCGTTGCGGATCAACCGAGACGCGAACTGCGGGAACATCTGCTCGAGCAACGGGATCCGGCCCGCCAGCTTCCGCTCGATCTCGGTCAGCGTCAGCGCCGCACCCAACCGAACCTCGTCGGAACCGACGCTGAACTCGCGGAGCTCTTCCAGGCGGTCGATCGCGATGGTCAGCTGTGGGCGGGAACCGAAGATGTTCACCTGCACACCGAGGTCGGTCGAACCAGCCACGACCTGCGCGTCCGGCCGGTCGGCGAGCAACTCCAGCACTCCGTCGAGCGAGGCGGGCCGGATGAACTCGCCTTCGGTGGAGACCATGCCGGTGGCCGCCGGGGCGGGTGGGGGCGAGTCGCGGCGTACTGCGAAGGCGTCGTTCTCGGCCGGAGTGTCCAGCGCGTACGCCGCGTCCCGGATCGGCCGGTACCCCGTGCACCGGCACAGGTTCCCGCTCAACGCATGCAGATCGAACCCGTTCGGCCCGTGCTCATGATCACCTTCGCCACAAGCACGTCCCGGCCGGTAGTACTCCGCCGCCATGCTGCAGACGAAGCCCGGTGTGCAGTACCCGCACTGCGAGCCGCCGCGGACCGCCATCTCCTTCTGGACCGGGTGCAGCTCAGCCGGAGAGCCCAGACCCTCCGACGTGACCAGCTCCTGCCCGTCCAGCGAGGCGACCGGCAGCAGGCACGCGTTCACTGCGGTCCACTCGGTCTGCGAGTCGATGCCGGGGCGGGCGACCATCACCGAGCAGGCACCACACTCGCCCTCCGCGCAGCCCTCCTTGGCGCCGGTCAGGCCGCGGTCCCGCAGCCAGTCCAGCACGCTGGTGTGTACAGATACGTCGCCGAGAGCGGTGAGCTCACCGTTCACGGTCACAGCAGGGGCGCGGAGGGCTTGCGTGGTCATCGGTTCGTGCTCCATCGGGTGCGTGCACTGTGGATCGGGTTGGCGTCGGAGACGAAGTCGTCGAACCGGTAGCCGGCGATCTTCGCGATCTCGAGCAGCGCGGCGGCGTGCTCCTGGTTCTCGCAGTTGCCGAGCCGCTCGCGACCTTGCTCGACGATCCGCTCGTACGACTCAGCGTCGCGCACCGAGATCACCAGTGGGAAGCCGAAACGCTCCTCGTACGCCGAGGTGATCGCGGTCAGCTCGTCCCGCTCCGGGTCGCCGAGGAACGTCAGGCCCTTGTCCGACTGGTCTCGCAGCGAGGCTTCCCCGCTGAGACCGTCCGCGACGAACTGCGATCCGAGCCGCGGGTAGGCCTGGATCAGTTCCACCTGCTCGTCGCGGGAACCGGAGAACAACGCCTCCTGGAACGAGCGCCGGAGCGCGTGCGTGTCGGCGTACGGCCGCATCTCCCAGGCCCGCTCGACGGCCCAGCGCGGCCCCTGGAACAGGGATCCGAAGGTCTCGACGAACTCCTCGCGGGTCATCTCGTTCACCTGGTCCAGCCGCACGGTGTCACCGGGCTGACCCGCCACCGCCGGGCCGAAGCTCTTGCCGACGTGGTGGAAAAGGATGTTCAGGAAGATCGCGGTCAGGCTGCCGAGCGTGATGCCGCTGCCGAAGATGATCTCGGCCCAGTCCGGCACGGCCTGCGAGACCTGCGGCTGCGCGGTCACGTACATCGCCAGGCCGACGCTGGTCGCGACGATCACGACGTTGCGGTGGTCGTGGAAGTCGACCTTCGCGAGCGTCTGGAACCCGACCACGGCCACGGTCGCGAACATCGCCAGCGCCGCGCCGCCGAGCACCGGGTGCGGTACGCCGGCCACGATCGCACCGGCCTTCGGCACCAGCCCGATCAGGATCATGATCGCGCCCGCGGTCGCGACCACCCACCGGCTGCGGATCCGGGTCAGCCGGACCAGGCCGACGTTCTCGGCGAAGCAGGTGTACGGGAACGAGTTGAAGACGCCGCCGATCGTGGTCGCCAGGCCGTCGGCCCGCAGCGCCCGGGCGATGTCGTCGCGGCCGATCCGCTTCTCGACGATCTCACCGGTCGCGAAGACGTCACCAGTCGTCTCCACCGCGGTGATCAGCATGACCACGACCATCGAGATGATCGCCGCGATCGAGAACTTCGGCCAGCCGAAGTAGAACGGTGTCGTCACGCCGGCCCAGGCGGCGTCGCCGACCGCGCCGAAGTGCGCGTCGCCGAGCGCCCAGGCCACCAGGGTCCCGACGACCAGGCCGATCAGAACCGCGATGGTCGCCATGAAGCCCTTGAAGACGCGCTGGATCAGGACGATCAGCGCGAGCGTGCCGAGCGCGTAGGCCATGTTCTTACCGCTGGTCGGAGCCGCGGTCGGGCCGGCACCGCCGACCGCGTCCCCGGCCGCGACCGGCAGCAGCGCCAGACCGATGATCGTGATCACGGAGCCGGTCACCACTGGCGGGAAGAACCGGATCAGCTTGCTGAAGTACGGTGCGATGAAGAACGTGGCCAGCCCGGCGACCAGAACGGCGCCGTAGATCACCAGCAGACCGTCCGTCCCGCCGCCGGCCGCGAGGCCGATCGCGATCATCGGCGACACCGCGGTGAACGTCACGCCCTGCAGGAGCGGCAGCCGTACGCCGACCTTCCAGAACCCGACCGATTGGATGATCGACGCGATACCGCAGGTGAAGAGGTCGGCGTTGATCAGGTGGATGAGCTGCTCGGTGGTGAGCCCGATCGCACTGGCGAGCAGGATCGGTACGATCACCGCCCCGGCGTAGAACGCCAGTACGTGCTGAGCGCCGTACACGGCCAGCTTCCCTGGTGGCAGCACCTGGTCGACGGGATGGCGGTTGGTATGGCGGCTCGGTCGCAGGACTGCCTTCATCGGGACACGCTCCTCGGGGGATTTTGACCTGCACCCGAGCATCAACTCACCGAGCTGCGGATTGCACCCCGTGAACCTCCGAAGATGAACGCCGAGAGAACGCTCCGTTTTGTGTGATCACACAACTACAGCGATTTGCAGGCGAGGAACACGTCCACCCGGTCCTCGAGGGTCGACAGATCGCGTCCGGTCAGTTGCTCAACGCGTTCGATCCGGTAGCGAACGGTGTTGACGTGCAGATGCAGGTACTCCGCCGTACGCGTCCATGAGCACGAGCACGCGAGGAACGCCTGCAACGTCATGAGCAGGTCGGCATGGGTACGGCGGTCGTGGTCGAGGACCGCTCCGAGGACGCGGTTGCTGTACGTACGCCGTACGTCGTCGGGGAGCGTGCCGAGGAGGAGGACGTGGGAGGCGACCTCGTCCGAGGTCACGACCGAGACCGGTGCCCGCGCGGCGCGGGCCGCCCGCTGCGCGAACCGGGCCTCTTCGAGTGCGCCGGCGAGCGCGTCGATCGACGTCTCGCCGCTGATCCCGACCGTGAGACGGGCCCGATTGAGACCTGGAGCGAGGCGTCCGAACGCCCGTCGCAGGTGCTCGGGAAGCTCGGGCGTGAACGGCAGGAACCCGACGAGCAGATCGTCTCGGCCGGGGGCGACCACGGCCGGCCCGACCGTGAGGGCGACATCTTCGAGCAGGCTCAGCGCAACCTCGCCGGGGCCGTCGTCCCGCAGTTCGGCGACCGCGACCACCATCGGCCGCTCCGAGTGCGCGCCCGCCTGCCGGAGCCGCGCGGCGACCTCGGCCTGCGGCGCGCCGGACTCGACCAGAGCGAGGGCGTCCGCAACCAACGGGCGCAATGCGCGGCGGCCCTCGTCGCGGCGGGCTCGGTCCAACGCGGCGATCGCGCTCAGCTCGTGCACTGCCTCGACGTGATCGCGGGACCAGGTCGTGTGATCGCCTTCGATGACCAGGACCCACGCGGTCAGCCGGTTGCCGAACCCCGATCCGACCGGAAACAGGCTGTACGGTTTCGGCGCAGCTGCCACGGCCGGCATCCGGTCTGCGGTCAGGAATCGTCGCGTCACGGCATCGACCGTCTCGGCATCGAGCTCGCTCGGCCCCGGTACGACGTGGCGCCCGGTCGAGGTCAGCACGCGGCAGTCGTGCCCGATCTCGGCGGAGATCCGCGCCGCGAGCTCGTCGAGACTGCGCCCGGCCGCGATCGACGACAGCAGTTGCCGCTGGCGCACCAGGCTCGCCGACAACCGCGCACCCGTCTCGGCCGATCCGGCCGCCGCGACGTACTCCGTCACATCCGCGAACGCGACCTCGATCGGCACCTCGACCAACGTCACGTCATGCCGCCGGCACGCCTCCAGGAGATCCGTCGGTACGTCGCCGAGCTGCGCCTTCCCCGCCAGGATCGTGGTCGCGCCGCGCCCGGCCATCGACGCCACGAACACCTCGCTGTCGGCCGCCTGCCGCCGCCAGACCAGCCCGGTCAGCACCACTTCGCCGCCGCTCAGGTACCGCCCCGGCTCCAGTAGATCGGTGGTCACGAGCCGCCCGATCGGTCGGTCCAGCGTCCCGCCGGCTGAGTGCATCAGCCGCAACCCGAGCTCGGGCGCATCCAGCAACTCGGCGAGCAACACGACGTACCTCCCTTTAGAGGAACGTACAACGCGCGCGCCCGCGTAGGACAGCCCCATCTCTTCCGGCGCCTTGACGACCACCGGCTCCGAGCTTATGGTCATTTCACAAAGCAGAAATCAAGTTCCACAATGCGGAAAATGGAGTCGGGATGAGTCACCAGCTGAAGTACACGGTGAACTGTTCTTTGCTCTTCACCGAGTTGCCTCTGCTCGAGCGGCCGGCGGCCGCTCGGCGGGCGGGGTTCAGCGCGGTGGAGTTCTGGTGGCCGTTCGTCGAGGCCGTCCCGCCGGAGCGGCAGGTCGACGCGTTCGTGAACGCGATCACCGACGCCGGCGTGCGGCTCACCGGCCTGAACTTCTTCGCGGGCGACATGCCGGGCGGCGACCGCGGCCTGGTGTCCTGGCCGAAGCGGTCGAGCGAGTTCCGCGACAACGTCGACGTCACCGTAGGCATCGGCGAGCGGCTCGGGGCCCAGGGCTTCAACGCCCTGTACGGCAACCGCCTTGACGGCAGTAGCGAGCAGGAGCAGGACGACGTCGCCGTCGAGAACCTCGCCCTCGCCGCGAAGGCCGCCGCGCGGATCGGCGCCACCGTCCTCGTCGAGCCGGTCAGCGGCGCCGACCGCTACCCGCTCAAGGTCGCGTCCGACGCGCTCGCCGTGATCGATCGCGTCCAGGCGGCGTACGACGTACCGAACGTCGGACTGCTCGCGGACCTGTACCACCTTGCCGTCAACGGCGACGACGTCGACCGGGTGATCGCCGAGCACACCGACCGGGTCGCCCACGTGCAGATCGCCGACAACCCGGGCCGCAACGAACCCGGCACCGGCATGCTCCCGCTCGACCGGCAGCTCACCGCCCTCGAGGCGCAGGGCTACAGCGGCTGGGTCGGGATCGAGTACAAGCCGTCCACCACCTCAGAAGCAAGCTTCGGCTGGCTGCCGTACGAGCGCCGCTGATCACCACAGGAGATCTGACATGACGAACATCGCCTTCATCGGCCTCGGCATCATGGGCAACCCGATGGCCGTCCACCTCGCCAACGCCGGCCACACGGTTGCCGGCCTCGACCGTACGCCGGAGCGCGCGGAGGCACTGATCGCCGCCGGCGGCCGGGCCGGGACCTCGATCGCCGACGCGGTCAAGGGCGCCGACGTGATCTGCGTGATGGTGCCGGACTCGCCGGACGTCCAGGACGTCCTCGAAGGCGAGAACGGGGTCTTCCAGAACGCCGAGACCGGCGCGCTGATCATCGACTTCTCCAGCATCCGGCCCGACGTCACGCAGCAGCTCGCCGAGCAGGCGCGCGCCCTCGGCTTCCGGCTGCTCGACGCCCCGGTCTCCGGTGGCGAGGCGGGCGCCAAGAACGCCGTACTGTCGATCATGGTCGGCGGCTCGGCGGACGACTTCGCCGAGGCCAAGCCGCTGTTCGACGTCGTCGGCAAGACCGTCGTCCATGTCGGCCCGAGCGGTTCGGGCCAGACGGTCAAGGCCGCCAACCAGCTGATCGTCGCCGCGAACATCCAGGCCGTCTCCGAGGCGGTCATCTTCCTGGAGGCGTACGGCGTCGACACCAAGGCGGCCCTTGAAGTCCTGGGCGGCGGCCTGGCCGGTTCCACCGTGCTGAACCAGAAGAAGGAGAACATGCTGTCGCGCTCCTTCGAGCCCGGGTTCCGGATCGACCTGCACCACAAGGACATGGGCATCGTCACCGCGGCCGCGCGCGAGGCGGGTGTCGTCGTACCGCTGGGTGCACTGGTGGCACAGCTGGTCGCGTCGGCCCGTGCGAACGGCGACGGCGGCCTCGACCACTCCGCACTGCTGCGCGGCGTCGAGCGGCTGTCCGGAAAGAAGGTGGACTGATGGCTCGCATGCGCGCGGTTGACGCCGCCGTACTGATCCTGGAGAAGGAAGGGTCGACGCAGGCGTTCGGGCTGCCCGGCGCCGCGATCAACCCGTTCTACAGCGCGATCCGCGCCCACGGCGGGATCAAGCACGTGCTCGCCCGCCACGTCGAGGCCGCGTCGCACATGGCCGAGGGGTACACCCGGGCCAAGGCCGGCAACATCGGCGTCTGCATCGGTACGTCGGGACCGGCCGGCACCGACATGATCACCGGGCTGTACTCCGCCTCCGCGGACTCGATCCCGATCCTGTGCATCACGGGACAGGCACCGGTCGCGAAGCTGCACAAAGAGGACTTCCAGGCTGTCGATATCTCGTCGATCGCCAAGCCGGTGGCCAAGTGGGCGGTCACGGTGATGGAGGCCGCGCAGGTCCCGGGCACCTTCCAGAAGGCGTTCCAGGTGATGCGCGAAGGCCGGCCGGGTCCGGTGCTGATCGACCTGCCGATCGACGTACAGCTCGCGGAGATCGAGTTCGACATCGACACCTACGAGCCGCTTCCGGTCTCGCGTCCCGCGGCCACTCGGGCGCAGGCGGAGAAGGTGCTGTCTCTTTTGGCCGACGCCGAGCGGCCGTTGATCGTCGCGGGTGGCGGGATCATCAACGCCGACGCGGCGGAGCTTCTGGTCGCCTTTGCAGAGATCACGGGCGTTCCCGTCGTACCGACCTTGATGGGCTGGGGCGCGATCGCGGACGACCACCCGTTGAGCGCGGGCATGGTCGGCCTGCAGACCTCGCACCGGTACGGGAACGCGACGATGCTGGCCTCCGACCTGGTCCTCGGGATCGGCAACCGATGGGCGAACCGGCACACCGGCGGGCTGGATGTCTATCGCGGTCAGCGGAAGTTCATCCACGTGGACATCGAGCCGACGCAGATCGGGCGGGTGTTCGCGCCGGACTACGGCGTCGTGTCGGACGCGCGGGCGGCGCTGGAGGTCTTCGTCGAGGTGGCCCGCGAATGGGCCGCCGCCGGCAAGCTGGCCGACCGTACGGCGTGGGCCGCGGAGTGCCGTGAGCGGAAGACCACGCTGCAGCGCAAGACGCACTTCGACGCGGTGCCGATCAAGCCGCAGCGCGTGTACGAGGAGATGAACCGGGCGTTCGGGCCGGAGGTCCGCTACGTCAGCACGATCGGGCTGTCGCAGATCCAGGCGGCGCAGATGCTGCACGTGTACCGTCCGCGGCACTGGATCAACGCCGGCCAGGCCGGGCCGCTCGGCTGGACCGTCCCGGCGACGCTGGGGGTCGCGGTCGCGGATCCGGATAGCACCGTGGTCGCGCTGTCGGGCGACTACGACTTCCAGTTCCTGATCGAGGAGCTCGCGGTCGGGGCGCAGTTCAACATCCCGTACATCCACGTCGTGGTGAACAACTCGTACCTCGGCCTGATCCGCCAGGCGCAGCGGAACTTCGACATGGACTACTGTGTGCAGCTGTCCTTCGAGAACATCAACAGCCCCGAGGTCAACGGGTACGGCGTCGACCACGTGAAGGTCGTGGAAGGCCTGGGCTGCAAGGCGTTGCGGGTCTCCGAGCCGGACGGGATCCTGCCCGCGCTGGAGCAGGCGAAGAAGCTGATGGTCGAGCATCAGGTCCCGATCGTCGTCGAGGTCATCCTCGAGCGGGTCACGAACGTGTCGATGGGTGTCGAGATCGACAACGTCATCGAGTTCGAGGACCTGGCCATCTCGCCGGAGGACGCGCCCACCGCTCTCGCCTTGCTGGACTGATGGTGCGCGTGGTTGTTGCCTCGGACAAGTTCAAGGGCACCTTGACGAGCGCCGAGGTCGCGGACGCGGTCGGCGCCGGGGTACGACGAGTCTGCCCCGACGCGACCGTTGTCTCCGTACCGGTGGCCGACGGCGGCGACGGCACCCTCGCCGCCGCCGTCGCTGCCGGCTACACCCGCGTCCCGATCGTCGCCTCCGGCCCCACCGGCGAGCCCGTCCCCAGCGGGTACGCGAGGTTGGGCGAGACCGCGGTGGTCGAGCTGGCGGACGTCTCCGGCCTGGTCCGCCTCCCCGGCGGCGTCCCGGCTCCGCTCACCGCGACGTCATACGGCACCGGCGAACTGATCGCCGCGGCGGTCGACGCCGGCTTTACCCGGATCATCCTCGGCATCGGCGGCAGCGCCTCCACCGACGGCGGCGCCGGCCTGATCGCCGCCCTGACGCACTCCCCGAAGTCGATCACAACCGCCGGGGACTCGGAACAGGCCATTGCTTGTTCCCAGTCCCTGGCGCTTGTCGCAGCCAAGCTGGACGGGGTCCGGGTGGTGGTGGCGTGTGATGTTGACAATCCGTTGACCGGGCCTCGGGGTGCGGCGGCTGTCTACGGGCCGCAGAAGGGTGCGAGTCCGCAGCAGGTCGCGGAGCTGGATGAGCGGCTCACTCGGTGGGCTGACCTCGTCGCCGAGCAAACCGGCAGCGACCTGCGCGACGTACCCGGTGCGGGCGCGGCCGGCGGGGTCGGGTTCGCGGCGCTAGCACTGCTAGCCGCCGAGCTCCGCCCAGGGATCGACCTGGTCCTGGACCTCGTCCGCTTCCGCGACCAACTGGCCGGCGCCGATCTCGTTGTCACCGGCGAAGGCGCTCTCGACGAGCAGACGCTGCACGGGAAAGCCGTGGCCGGAGTGGCCGCTGCAGCCGGCAGTATCCCGACCGTTGCCGTCTGCGGCGTCAACCGCCTCGAACCACCGCAACTCGAGCAGATCGGGCTGTCGGCGGCGTACGCGCTCACCGACGTGGAGCCCGACGTACGGCGATGTATCGCCGAGCCGCGTCCGTTGCTCGAAGAGCTCGGCGAACGGATCGCGGTGGACCACCTTACGATGGCACGAACGGCGAAAGGGATCACATGAGCGCGTTGGATCTCGTGATTCGGGCCCGCAGAGTGGTGCGGGCCGGGGCGGAGCAGCCGGCCGCGGTCGGTGTACGCGGCGGGCGGATCGTCGCGATCTCGCCGTACGACGTGGAACTCGACGCCGCCACCGAACTACGGCTCGATGACGACGAAGTGCTGCTGCCCGGCCTCGTCGACTCGCACGTGCACGTCAACGATCCCGGCCGTACCGACTGGGAAGGCTTCACCTCCGCGACCCGGGCCGCGGCAGCAGGCGGCGTCACCACGATCGTCGACATGCCGCTGAACAGCATCCCGCCGACCTGCGACGTACCGGCGCTCACGCTCAAACGCAAGACCGCCGAGACCCAGTCGTACGTCGACGTCGGGTTCTGGGGCGGCGCGATCCCGGGCAACCTCCCTGACCTCCGCCCGCTGCACGACGCCGGCGTCTTCGGGTACAAGTGCTTCCTGCTGCACTCCGGCGTCGACGAGTTTCCGCCGCTCGACCCGGTGCAGCTCGCCGACGCGATGCGAGAGATCGCGAGGTTCGACGGCCTGCTGATCGTGCACGCCGAGGACGCCCACCGCATCGACGAGGCGACCGAGCCGAACGGCGCCAGCTACGAGGCCTTCCTCAACTCCCGCCCGCGCGTGGCCGAGAACGAGGCGGTCGCCCAGGTCATCGATCTCGCCCGTGAGACCGGCTGTCGCGTGCACATCCTGCACGTCTCGAGCGCCGACATCCTCCCGCTGCTCACGAAGGCCCGCAACGACGGCGTACGGATCAGCGCGGAAACCTGTCCGCACTACCTGAGTTTCGCCGCAGAGGACATTCCCGACGGCGCCACGCAGTACAAATGCTGCCCGCCGATCCGCGAGGCGTCGAACCGCGAGCTGCTCTGGGAGGGGCTGCGGGACGGCACGATCGACCAGGTCGTGTCCGACCACTCGCCGTCCACGATCGACCTGAAGCACCTCGACACCGGCGACTTCGGTACCGCCTGGGGCGGGATCGCATCGCTCCAGCTCGGCCTGCCCGCCGTCTGGACCGAGGCCCGCCGCCGCGGCTTCGCCCTGTCCGACGTCGTCCGCTGGATGGCCGCCGCCCCGGCCGCGCAGACCGGCCTGACCACGAAGGGCGGGATCGAGATCGGGTACGACGCCGACTTCTGCGTCCTCGCCCCCGACGAGACCTTCACCGTCGACGCGCGGCAGCTCCAGCACAAGAACGCCATCACGCCGTACGACGGACGCACGCTGACCGGCGTCGTCCGGAGCACCTGGCTCCGCGGCGAACCCGTCGACATCACCGCCGACCCGCGCGGCCGCCTGCTGACCCGAGGAGAACGATGAGCTACTACGCGCCGAAGGGCGGACTGCCCGCGCAGACCGACCTCACCACCGACCGCGCGGTCTTCACCGAGGCGTACGCCGTCCTGCCGCGCGGCACCATGCGCGACATCGTCACCAGCCGGCTGCCGTTCTGGGACGACACCCGGTTGTGGGTGATCGCGCGGCCGCTGTCCGGGTTCGCGGAGACGTTCTCGCAGTACATCGTGGAGGTCGCGCCGGGCGGCGGAAGCGACAAGCCGGAGACGGACCCAGCCGCTGAGGCTGTGCTATTCGTTGTCTCCGGCAACCTTGTGCTGACGGTCGCGGGGGAGAAGCACACACTCGCGGAGGGCGGGTACGCGTACCTGCCGCCGGGCGGCGACTGGACGGTGCGGAACACCAGCGACGCGGTCGCGACGTTCCACCTGGTGCGGAAGGCGTACGAGCAGATCGACGGGATCGACGTACCGCCGGCGCTCGTCACCAACGAGGCCGACGTCGAGGGCCGGGAGATGCCCGGCACCGAGGGCCGCTGGAAGACGCAGCGGTTCGTGGACCCGGACGACGTACGGCACGACATGCACGTCAACATCGTGTCGTTCCAGCCGGGCGGGGTGATCCCGTTCCCGGAGACGCACGTGATGGAGCACGGGCTGTACGTGCTCGAAGGCAAGGCCGTCTACCTGCTGAACAAGGACTGGGTCGAGGTGCAGGAAGGCGACTTCATGTGGCTCCGAGCCTTCTGCCCCCAGGCCTGCTA
The DNA here is from genome assembly GCF_053607525.1 of Kribbella sp. NPDC055110. Classification (NCBI taxonomy): domain Bacteria; kingdom Bacillati; phylum Actinomycetota; class Actinomycetes; order Propionibacteriales; family Kribbellaceae; genus Kribbella; species Kribbella sp. NPDC055110. The sequence goes on along the minus strand of NZ_JBSGTS010000004.1, from coordinate 270,987 downwards.
CGCCGGCGGCCCCGGCCCGTTCCGCTACCTCCTCTACAAGGATGTCAACCGCCACCCGAAGCTCATGCTCTAGGTGGATCTGCGCGCATGCATAACCCCAGGAAACACGGGCGCACCCCGGCCGTGACCGGGGTTATGCATGCGTAGCCGTCCGCCCTAGTCGGCGATCCGGACCGGGCGCTCCGGTGGAATGAGCGGGTCGGTGAGTAGGCGGGCGTGGCGTTCCACGTCGTAGCGGGTGCCGTCGTAGGTGAGGCGTTGGCGTTCGACGCCTTCGGAGAGGAAGCCGGCGCCTGCCGCGACCGCGCATGAGGCCGCGTTGTTGAGGCGGTGGCCGAGCTCGAGACGGTATAGGCCGGCGTCGTGGTGGGCCCAGTCCGCGAGCGCGCGCAGCGAGTCCCGCGCGACCCCGTGACCGCGGACGTCGGCGAGCGTCCAGTACCAGGTCCAGCCGACCCGGTGCCGGTCGATGTTCGTCACCCCCACGCATCCGATCGGATGATCGTCCGCGTCCGCCACGGCGTACACGTGCCCGTTGTCCAGGTCCGCGACCCGCCCGATCCAGTCGACCGCGGACGCCCGGTCCACGATCCCGCCCTGGTTCACCATCTCCGGATCGTCATGAGCCGTCACCAGCCGCAGCGCATCACCAGTCCGCCACCGCCGGAGCCCCAGCTCCCCGAGCGCGTATCCCATCCCTCGAAAATACCCCCGCCCCGCCGCGCGCAAGCCGCCGTACGGCGCGTTCAGTCCAACGGCAACGCCCCGACCCCGAGGACCGCGACCAGATAGCCGAGCCCGGTGCCGATCAGGCATCGCGCGCGGGCGCGTGCCACCAGGCGGAGCAGCACCGCGCCGGCGGGCCAGGCGACATACGCGGCGAGCAGAACGGAACGCGGCACTAGGAGAGGATATGCGTATGGCATATCTGGATTTCAGGGATCAGGTCGTGGTGGTTACCGGGGCCAGTAGTGGGATCGGGGCAGCGGCGGCGGTCGGGTTCGCGGAGACCGGGGCGACTCTCGCGCTGCATTACCACCGCAACGAGGAGGGCGCGAAGCACACCGTGGGTGCGGTGCAGACGGCCGGCGGTACGGCGTCTGTGCATCAGGCGGATCTTGCCGACCCGAAGTCGGCGGACGCGTTCGTCGACGAGGTGCTCGCGCAACACGGGCGGATCGACGTACTCGTGAACAACGCCGGCGACCTGGTCAACCGGTCCGCGATCGCCGACGTACCGGACGAGGAGTTCCACCGGATCCTGGACGTCAACCTGACCTCGGTGTTCGCGCTCTCCCGACGGATCGTGCCGGTGTTCCGGGCGCAGGGCGGCGGCTCGATCGTCAACGTCACGTCGATCGCCGGGCGGACCGGCGGGGCCGGCGGGTCGGTGGTCTACGCGACGTCGAAGGGCGCGGTCAGCACGTTCACCCGCGGTCTCGCCAAGGAACTCGCACCGGAAGGCATCCGGGTGAACGCGATCGCCCCGGGCGTGATCAAGACTCCGTTCCACGACCGCCATACCGGCGACGCCCAGATGCAGGCCATGCTCACCACGATCCCGATGGGCCGCACCGGCACCCCGCACGAGTGCGTAGGAACCGTCCTGTTTCTCGCCTCCGAACGGATGGCGTCGTACGTCACCGGCCAGATCATCGAGATCAACGGCGGCCAATTGATGCCGTAGGCAACATCCAGTGGTTCGGAGGTTGTTGCCAGCAAGGACAGACGGTTTCGCCAGGCTCGCCTCGACCCCACATCAGCTCACCAAATCATCACTCCCCTCCAATCCCTGACCCACGACCGCACCACGAACCTCATCGCCCACGACCCAACTCTCACCACCTACGCCAACTAAGTCGTGACCCTCGGCAGCCGCACGACGGTTGCTGCGAGAGAGCTTTGAGCAGGCATACTCGGAAGGTGGACGAGGTCGACATCGAGATACGCCGCTCCGGGTTCACGGAATGGGCGTACGACTACGTGTTCGACCACCTGATCACGTGGCCTCTCGCGGTCGTCGCCTTCGTCGGCAACCTGCTGACGCACTTGCTGGTCTTCCGGGGCGGGTGGACGCTGCACGTCTCGGCGAACGGGACGTACCGGAAGGTCCGCTACCCATCGAAGGCAGCCGCTCTGGCGGATCTGGACCGGCAGCGGGCTCTGGCGGCTGCGATTCCACCACCAGAGCCCGTCGAGCCGACCCGGCTGCCTACCCGAGGCGGCAGCCTTCGTCGGCCCTGGTGACGACTAGCGCGACAGCGTCCGGAAGCGGTGGGCCGATAGGGGTAGGAAGATTGCTGTCAGCAGCGCGGGAGCTATGAGTGCGGCGAGGCCTGCGTGGGTGCCGATCCAGGTGGCGGTGGCGGACGGATCGGGGTTGCCGAACAGTGCGCGGGATGCCGTGGCGGTGGCGGACAGCGGGTTCCACTGGGAGATCGTGCCCAGCCAGTCCGGCATCGTCGACGTCGCGACGAACGCGCTGGAGAGGAACCCGACCGGCCACACCAACACCTGCACCATCGTCACGCTCTGCGCATTCTTCACCGTCAGGCCGATGAAGATCCCGACCCACAGCAACGCGAACCGCAGCAGCAAAAGCAGCCCGAACGCGGCCAGCGCCGACGGTAACCCCTCGTGCCAGCGCCAGCCGAGCGCCAGGCCGGTCGCGGCCAGTACGGCGAGTGTCACCACCGAGTCGAGCATGTCCGCGATACACCGCCCGAGCACCACCGCCGCCGAGCTCATCGGCAGCGACCGGAACCGATCCGTCACCCCTTTCGAGACATCGGTCGTGACCGCGGTCATCGTGCCCTCCAGCCCGAAGAGCATCGACAGCGCGAAGATCCCGGGCACGAGCAGTTCGTAGTACGACGAACCGTCCGGGAACTCCATCGCGCCACCAAGCAGTCCGCCGAACATCAGCAGCATCAGCACCGGGAAGAACCATTGGAAGATCACCAGTCCCGGCTGCATCCGCCAGTGCATCAGCGTCCGCCGCGCGATCGTCCAGCTGTCCGCGAGCGCCCATCCGAGGCCCGTCATGCCACGGCTCCCGTCAGGTGCAGGAACACTTCATCCAGCGTCGGCCGCCGCAAGGTCAGGTCCTCGGGTTCGATCCTTGCCTCGTGCAACGAGTTCGCCATCGCCACCAGCGCCTTCGTACGATCCTTCACCGGCACACTCACCCGTACGTCGTGCACCCGGATCTCCCCGTCCGCGTACGGCGCGGCCAGCTCCACGACCCGCGGCACGTCGGCCGGATCCGCGAGGACCAGATCCAGCCAGTCCGACCCCAGCTGCGTCTTCAACTCGTCCGGTGTCCCTTCCGCGACGACCTTTCCGTCCTTGAGCATCGAGATCCGGTTCGCCAGCTGATCCGCCTCCTCCAGGTACTGCGTCGTCAGCAACACCGTCGTACCGCCGTCGACCAGCTGCCGTACGGCGGACCACACCTCGAGCCGCCCGGCCGGGTCGAGCCCCGTCGTCGGCTCGTCCACGAACAGCACCCGCGGCGCCACGATCAGACTCGCGGCCAGGTCGAGCCGCCGCCGCATCCCGCCGGAGTACTTGCTCACCGCCTGCCCCGCCCCGGTCAGGCTGAATCGCTCCAGCAACTCGTCCGCCCTGCTCTTGGCATTCTTCAGATGATTCAGTCGCCCGAACATCAGCAGGTTCTGCCGCCCGGTGAGTACCTCGTCCACCGCGGCGTACTGCCCGACCAGGCCGATCCGCCGCCGCACCTCCGCGCCTTGCCGTCGTACGTCGAACCCCGCGATCGTCGCCGTACCGGAATCCATCTCGAGCAGCGTGGACAGGATCCGCACCGCTGTCGTCTTACCGGCGCCGTTCGGGCCGAGCAGGCCCGTCACCGTGCCGGCCGTGACCTCCAGGTCGAAGCCGTTCAGCCCCGCACCCTCCGTACCGCCCTGGTAGTTCTTCCGTACGCCGGCGGCCTCGATCACTCGCTCCGTCGTCACTTCCCACCTCTCGCGCCGTTGAGCCGTAGAGTGTACCGTACATTGTACGGCTCAGGTACGATGCTACCAACGACGAGCGGTGGAAGAAGGTTCCGGGTGGCGGGAAGGAAGGCGGCTGCGCCCGATCCGGCGCGCAGTCTGGCGCTGCTCTGGGGGAGTCACACCAAGCCCGGCCGCTCCGGCCTCACGGTGCGCGCGATCGTCGACGCGGCGATCGCGCTCGCGGACTCCTCCGGGCTCGAGGCGCTCTCGATGCGGACCGTCGCCGAGCGGCTGAAGGTCGGCACGATGTCGCTCTACACGCACGTCCCTGGGAAGGGCGAGCTCACCGACCTGATGTTCGACCAGGTGTACGGCGACCTGTACGCGGACCCGGACGAGCCGCTGAATCAGCCCGGCGGCTGGCGCGGCGCCCTCGAGTTCATCGCCCTCCGCAACTGGGAGGTGCTGACCGCGCACCCGTGGATCCACGAGGTTCCGACGATGCGTACGGCGCTCGGCCCGAACATCACGCGCAAGTACGAGACCGAGCTACGTCCCCTGGACGGCCTGGGTCTCACCGACGTCGAGATGGACTCGGCCCTGACCCTCGTCCTCACCCACGTCCAGGGCACCGCCCGCGCCGGCGCCGAACAACTCCGCACCCAACGCGACTCCGGCCTCTCGGACGAGGAATGGTGGCGTCAAATCTCCCCAACCCTCACCACCGTCATGTCCGGCACCCACTTCCCCACCGCCGGCCGCGTAGGCACCGCAGTAGGCGAACACTTCCAGTCCGCCCTAAACCCAGCCCACGCCCTAACCTTCGGCCTAACCACCATCCTCGACGGCCTCACCCCGCTGATCGAGTCCCGCTCGCAGCGGTAGCTGCCAGCGCGACGACCGTCCAGGGAATCTGGTACGGCGCATCCCAGGCCGGCCGCGTCCGCAAGTACTCGAGCACCTGCCGGCCGTCCTCCGGGCTGCCGAGGAGCCCGCTCTCGTCGATCCCGATCCCGAGCTCGTGGTGGACCTGCCCGGCGAATCCGTGGCAGTGCCAGGAGTGGAAGGTGAGGCTCCGCTCCAGCCCGACCACCTCGTAGCCGAGAACCGGCACGTCCAACGGCCGGCCCTCGTCGAGCAACGAGAAGAAGTCGTCTGTCTCCTCAAACTCCGAGCGGAAACCTGCGGCCAGTTCGTCGTCGAAGGCGACCGTGATGACCTCGGTCGAGCCACTCACAGCGCGCTCCGCCTCGGTGCGTTCGACGTACCAGTCGCCTTCGATCGGCCGGGAGAAGGTCTCCAGGAGGCAAGTGCTGATCGTCCGGAGCGGCCGCGGGAGCTCGGGTGGGCCGATCGTGGTCGGTGCGGCCACGACGTACCCGCCGACGATCAACATGCCTCCAGTATCCGGCGGCGGCCGCGCCGGATCCACGGAGTTAGCCGTTCAGCAGGTCCTCGAATGGGGTGGGGTTCTCGAACGGGTCGGTCGCTGTGGGCGTCTCGTGGTGGAGGGCGGCGACCAGTTCGCCTGCTGCCTGACTGATCCGGGGCCGCAGGTTCGCGGCGTTCGGGCCCCAGTCGGTGGAGGCTGCGTAGACACCCGTGGGGACGGGGAGGGCCTTGAGGTACGCGAAGAGCGGGCGGAGGGCGAACTCCAGGACCAGCGAGTGGCGCTCGGTGCCGCCGGTGGCGGCGAGGAGGACTGGTTTGCCGGCTAGCGCCTTGTCGTCGAGTACGTCGAAGAACATCTTGAACAGGCCGGAGTACGACGCGCTGAACGTCGGGCTGACCACGATCAGGGCGTCGGCGTCGGCGACTGTTTCCAGGACCTCGCGCAGCGACGCCGACGGGAAACCGGTGAGCAGGTTGTTGGTGAGGTCGTGCGCGTGATCGCGGACCTCGATCACCTCGATCCGGGTGCCGATGCCGCGGCCGGACAGGTCGTCGCGGACCGCTTCGGCCAACTGGTCGGCGAGCAGCCGGGACGACGAGGGTGTCGTCAACCCGGCCGTCACCACGGCAATCACTTTGTCCTTCATCGGGCCGACTCCTCCGTTGTCGCGACCGCCGACGGCTCTTGGATCGTCTCCAGGTCGTGCGCCCGCTCGGCCGCAGCCTTCAGGGATGCGTGGGTCGGCGCGTCCGGAACATGGGCCGGCTTCAAAGAAGCGAACTCCTTCCGCAGTACCGGAACGACCTCTTCGCCGAGGATGTCCAGCTGCTCCAGCACGGTCTTCAGCGGCAACCCGGCGTGGTCCATCAGGAACAACTGCCGCTGGTAGTCACCGAAGTGCTCCCGGAACGACAGCGTCCGCTCGATCACTTCCTGCGGGCTCCCGACTGTCAGCGGCGTCTCCCGGCTGAAGTCCTCGAGCGACGGACCGTGCCCGTACACCGGCGCGTTGTCGAAGTACGGCCGGAACTCGCGCACCGCGTCCTGCGAGTTCTTCCGCATGAAGATCTGCCCGCCGAGTCCGACGATCGCCTGGTCGGCGGCGCCGTGTCCGTAGTGCTCGAAGCGCCGGCGATACAGGTCGATCATCTGCTTGGTGTGCGAGATCGGCCAGAAGATGTTGTTGTGGAAGAACCCGTCGCCGTAGTACGCCGCCTGCTCGGCGATCTCGGGCGACCGGATCGAGCCGTGCCACACGAACGGCGGTACGTCGTCGAGCGGCCGGGGCGTCGACGTGAAGCCCTGCAACGGCGTACGGAACTTGCCTTCCCAGTCGACGACGTCCTCGCGCCAGAGCCGGCGGAGCAGGGCGTAGTTCTCGACGGCGAGCTGGATGCCGTTGCGGATGTCCTGCCCGAACCACGGGTACACCGGGCCGGTGTTGCCGCGACCCATCATCAGGTCCACCCGGCCGTCGGCCAGGTGCTGCAGCATCGCGTAGTCCTCGGCGATCTTCACCGGGTCGTTGGTCGTGATCAGGGTCGTCGAGGTGGACAGGATGATCTTCGACGTCTGCGCCGCGATGAACCCGAGCTGGGTCGTCGGCGACGACGGCACGAACGGCGGGTTGTGGTGCTCGCCCTGCGCGAACACGTCCAGCCCGACCTCTTCGGCCTTCAGCGCGATCCGGACCATCGCCTTGATCCGCTCACCCTCGCTGACCGTGGTTCCCGTCGTCGGGTCGGTAGTCACGTCCCCGACGCTGAACACCCCGAACTGCATCCGTCCTCCTTCAGGCCCGAGCCGCCGGTCCACCGGCGAGCTGGTAGTTAACTATTAAACTACTGATGTCGAGCAGAACGCCAATCCTCGGCGAGTCATTCCCCGGACCTGCAGCACTCACCAACCAGCAACGCCGACCCGGCGCCACGCTCAGGCGTGGCCGGATCGGCGCTGCTTGTGGAGGTTGGTGAGTGGCGGCGGTCCGCCGTCAAACGGTATGTGGCTTGAGCAGTTCGTCGTCACCGGTCAGGGCGGCGGCGATCCGGCGGTGCTTGCCGGCTTCGTCGCGGCGGGACAGCCGTTCGAGGGTGCGGGCCAGCATCAGGTGGGCGTAATACTCAGTCGGCTCGCGTTCGATCACCTCGAGGAGATGCTCCTCGGCGGGCTTCAGCAAGGCCGCGTGGTAGTACGCCCGCGCCAGCAGCAGCCGCGTCCCGACATCGTCGGGAGTCTCGTCGACCACCGGCTTGAGCGCCCGGATCGCACCTCGATAATCCCGCCCCTCGAAGTACTGCTGCGCCAGTCCGTAACTCAGTGCTCGCATGTCTTCCACGGCCCGCCCAACGCCGTAGGCCGGAACCGTATTCCTGACGGATCAGGCGGCGTCGAGGGTCGCGACCTGGTCTGCTGTCAGCTGCAGGTCTACCGCGGCGTACGAGTCGCGGATGGTTTCCGGGCGGCTGGAGCCGGGGATCGGGATCACGTACGGCGACTTCGCGAGCATCCACGCCAGCGTCAGGCGCTGCGGCGAGACGCCGAGCTCCGCTGCCAGCTTGTGAAAGGCAGGGTGCTGAGAGCCGAGGTCGCCGGCTCGCGAGATCCCGCCGAGTGGGGACCACGGCAGGAAGGCGATGCCGCGCTCGTCGCACACGTCGAGCTCGACCTCGCTGGAACGGAAGGCCGGCGAGAACTGGTTCTGCACCGAGACGAGCCGGTCGCCGAGGATCTCGTTGGCCTGCTCGATCTGGGTGACGTTCGCGTTCGAGATGCCGGCCATCCGGATCTTGCCGGCGTCGAGCAGGTCGCGGATGGCGCCGATCGAGTCCTCGTACGGCGTCTTCGGGTCGGGCCGGTGGAACTGGTACAGCCCGATCGCCTCGACCCCGAGCCGCTTCAGCGAAGCCTCGGCCGCCGCGGCGAGGTACTTCGGGGATCCGTCCTGCGTCCAGCTCCCGTCGCCGGGCCGCAGGTGGCCGCCCTTCGTCGCCACCAGGACGTTCGAGGTGTCGCCGCCGTACGACGCCAGCGCCTTGGCGATCAGGCTCTCGTTGTGACCGTCGTCCGTCGCGGTCAGGTGGTACGCGTCGGCGGTGTCGATCAGCGTGATCCCGGCGTCCAGCGCGGCGTGGATGGTCGCGATCGAGCGGTCCTCGTCGGGCCGCCCCTCGATCGACATCGGCATCGCGCCGAGCCCGATCGCGGAGACCTCGACATCACCGATCCGGCGGGTCTTGTTCGTGTCAGTTGCCATACATCCAACGTCCCGCGCGCATAGCGACAATTCCAACAGGAATATCCGCACACAGTGAGTACTCCGACTGCTTAATCACTAGGCCCATCGCTGACCTAGGACCGTGACACCCGGCACCCGCGGGTGCGAAGTCCGCCCAGGAGCGCGGTTCGGGGACCTGACCACCCTGGGCGGTTCGCTAGGCTGGCCGGAATTGCCGACTACACGGGGAGCTGACTCATGCCGTACGAACCGTGCCGCTATGCGCGCCGGTGGCCGGACCTGTTCGACCAACTCGACGACGAGCAGAAGCAGCGGGTCAGTGACGCGCTGGCCAACAACCGCCTGGAGGGCTGGGAGCCCGGCCGGGACGACGTCGCCGATCTGATCGACCGCGAACTGGGCCGGATCGACACCGCGGAGTACATCCGCCGAACGCTGTCGAAGGTGACCGGCGGCGGACCCGCGTGACCCCGGAGGTCTCGCCGGACGAGGCCGCCGAGGACGCCGCGCGCAAGCAGCGCTGGGACGCCTACTTCTGGGAACCCGGCAGCTGCCTGAAGAACAAGCTCGACATCAAGAACCCGTTCGACCTGCCCTTCGCCGAGTACAAGCTGCGGGCCGTCCGGCAGGGCGAGATCGACCGCGGCGAGGTCGACATCCCGCGCACGTACGACAAGGCGCACCTGCAGGCGATCCACAAACACATGTTCCAGGACGTGTACGACTGGGCCGGGCAGTTCCGGAACGTCGACATCTCCAAGCAGGGCAACCCGTTCGTGCCGGCCGAGCTCCTGGACAAGTGGACCGACAAGGTCAGCGCCAAGGTCAAGGACAAGGACTGGTCGACGATGCCGCGCGAGGAGTTCGTGCAGAGCATCGCCGAGGTGTACAGCTACCAGAACCTCACGCACCCGTTCCGCGAAGGCAACGGCGCGACCGCCAAGCAGTTCATCAGCCACGTGTCCGAGATGTCGCCGTACCGCCTCGACTTCGACCGGGTCGAGCGCGACGAGTGGAACGCCGCCTCGAGTGCGGCGTACCCGGCGGACCTGGAGAAGAGCACGGACCCGGACCCACGCAAGATGTACGCCGTCTTCGACAAACTGACCGTCGAACGCGGCTCCGTCCTCCGCGCCGACCCGGAACTGGCAGCCGCTCTCCAACTGCAGAACGAGACGTACGCCGGAGTCGACGAGTCCGAGCAGATCGACATCGACGACAAACGCCCAGGCACCCATGCCGTCGAGCTGGAAGCCGAGGCGGAGACCGAGCACCAGACCTGACCGGTGCAGGATAGGCCGCATGCAGACCGACGAACGGATTCGCCGTGCCCGGCCGGAGGACATCCCGGCGCTCGTGGAACTGGTGTACGCGCTCGCGGAGTACGAACGTGCTCCCGAGGAATGCCACCTGACCGCCGACCAGCTGCACACCGCCCTGTTCGGAGACACCCCCGCCGTCTTCTGCCACGTCGCCGAACACGAGGGCCAGGTCGTCGGCTGCGCGATCTGGTTCCTGAGCTTCTCCACCTGGCGCGGCGTCCACGGCATCTACCTGGAAGACCTCTTCGTCCGCCCTGAAACCCGCGGCACCGGCCTCGGCAAAGCCCTCCTCACCGCCTTGGCCCAGGAATGCGTCCGCAACAACTACGAACGCCTCGAATGGTCCGTCCTCAACTGGAACACCCCCGCCATCGACTTCTACACATCCCTAGGCGCCAAACCCCAAGACGAATGGACCGTGTACCGCCTAACCGACAAAGCCCTCACAACCCCGGGCTCATGACCTGAGGAAACTCCCGCGCCCCCCATCCAGCCCGTCGGTAGGTCACCACTAGCGGGTTATGTCACCGCTGGCCCCAAACTTCCCGCCATCGCACACATAACCCGCTGTCCGGCACCACAACACCCACCCATCCGGCAGAAGACCGGATATCCCCTGGTGTTGTGGGTTCTCCCCTCTAGTACCAACGGAGAAGCCACAACACCGACGGATATCCCCTGGTGTGCAAGGCTCGCGTCGCGCTCGGTCGGCGCCGGCCGGCCGGCCGGACTGGGCGATGCCTGCGGTGGTGCGGTGGTGCGGTGGGGCGTGCGAGCGAGCGGTGGCGCGGTGTGGTGGGGGCGGGAGACAGGAGCTGGTGGGCCGAGACGGCGAATGTCGGGTTGCAGGCCTCCACGGCCTGTCTCAGGTCCCCGGATGCCGCCGCCAACACCCGCACATCGGACCGGAGAGCCGAAAATCAGGTCCTAGCCCACCAGAACCTGTCTTACGGGCTCCTACGAGCGCTGGTTCTTGGCGGTGTACATCGCCTGGTCGGCTTCGTGGAGGAGGGTGTCCAGGTCGGTGGTGGTGGGGGTTATGGGGACTGTGCCGACGCTGGTGGTTACTTGGACGGCGATGTTGGGGAGGGGGCGGCTGACGGCGGTTTCGAGGCGGGTGATGAGGGTGGTGAGGTCGTCGCCGGTGATGTCTCCGGCCAGTACGGCGAACTCGTCGCCGCCCAGGCGCGCGACGGTGTCGCCGTGGCGGACCGCCGTACTGAGGCGGGTTGCGATCTCGCGGAGTGCGCGGTCGCCGGCCTCGTGGCCGTAGCCGTCGTTGACGAGTTTGAAGTGGTTGAGGTCGCAGAACAGCAGGGCTCCGGGGCGGCCGGTGGTGCGCGTCTGTTCGAGGACCTTCGTGAAGCGGTGCTGCAGGAGCCGGCGGTTCGCCAGGCCGGTGAGGGGGTCGTGGGCGGCGTGGTGGCGGAGTTCGCGCTCGGCGTCCTTGCGGGCGGTCACGTCGTCGATCTGGACGAGCAGGACCCGTGGCAGCCCGGCGCCTTGGGTGACGATCGCCGCCGTACCGGCGAGCCAGATCGCGTTCCCGCTCGGCTGCGTGAACACCCGCTCGAAGCGATACGTACCGTTGCTGGCGGCAGCGTCTTCCAGATCGACCCGGGTCTGGTCCGGCTCCTCGTCCCGCAGGAAGCTCACCAGCCGCGTCCCGAGCAACTGGTCCGGCGTGTAGCCGGTGATCCGGCAGAACGCGTCATTCACCCGCAGGATCCGGCCGAGCTCGGGCCCGTCGAAGGCGACCGTAGCCATCCCGTTCCCGGCGCCCTCGAAGACCAGCCGGAACGTCGCCTCGCTCGCCTCCAGCCGGGTCTTCTCGGCCAGCAGCCGATCGGTCAGCCGCGCCTTGTCGATCGCCAGCCCGGCCTGGGTGGCGAAGATCTCCAGCAGCTCCCGATGGATCGGACCGGGCCGGCGCTGGTCCTCGGGCAGGTCGACCGACAGCATCCCGACCAGCTCGCCCTCGGACGAGTACAGCGGCGCGAACAGCGCGTCCAGCGGATGCCAGGCGTCCGGTGCGTCGGACACCGGTACGTCGGGCACCCAGCCGGTCACCTCGCCCTCCGGGAGCCGCTCGTGCGGCACGAACCGGAGCTTGCCCCACGCGTCCGCGATCGCGAACTCGGCGTCGAACAGGTCCGCCGCGCTCACCTTTCCGAGGAGCGCCGCCCGGGCCTCCGGCGACCCGGCGACGGCGATCACCTCGAACTTGCCGTCCGGGTGCCGCAGATTCAGTACGGCGATGCCGAACCCGAGCCCGTTGACGACACCGTCGACCACCGCCTGCAGCGTCTCGGCAAGGCTGCGCCCGGCGCCCATCCGCGCACTCACCTCGTACAGGCGACGGACGGCAGACAGCCGGACCATTGGCTCGTTCTGCACCCGTTGAGGATAGGCCGATTTCACCAGGTGTGAGCAGGCGTATCCACAGCTGACCCGGTTAAGCGTTTGTTGTCACCGGATTCAGTACCGCAGTTCGGTCAGTCCGCGGTAGCTGCGCTCGGCCGACTGCCAGGCGTCCGTGGGCTTGTCGTGCTCGACCAGGTACTGCTCCACGCCACCTGATTCCGCGTGCGTGAACATCGCGCCGAAGTCGAGTTTTCCGGCCCCGACGTCCTCCCAGGACCCGTCCTCGGCCATGTCCTTGACGTGCAGCGCAGGGAACCGGCCGGGGTGCTCCTGGAACAGCTTCGCCGGGTCGTGCCCGCCGTCGACCGCCCAGTACAGGTCCAGCTCGAACCCGAGCAGCTCCGGGTCGACGTCCAGCAGGATGTCGTACAGCACCTGCCCGTCGACCTCGTCGAAGTCCCGCCCGTGATTGTGGAACAGCAGCTTCAGCCCGGCGTCCCGCGCCGCCTTCCCGGCCTCGGTGAAGGCGGCCGCGGCGGTCTTGAAGCCCTCGACCGAGTGCAGCTCGGAAGGAATCGACGGTACGACGGCCCACTGCGCCCCGAGCGTCTGTACGCCGGCCAGCGCGCCGGCCCAGTCGTCGCTCATCCGCGCGTACCCGACATGCTCCAGCACGATCGACAGCCCGGAATCGTCCGCGAATCCGCGGATTTCCGCAGCGCTGTGGTCGAACCGCCCGCTCACGCCCACCGTGCGGTACCCGATCCCGGCGAGCCGCTTCAGCGTCCCCGGGTAGTCCTCGGCCAGCACGTCCCGCATCGTGTAGAGGTGCATTCCGATTCCGTCGGCAGGAATGGTCCGGTCAGTCATACAGGCTCCTTGTCAGAAAACGTGTTCCTGGTACCTCGCCAGCGCCAGGTCGAAGACCTCCTGTCCCGGCGCGTCCCACAGTTGCTGGTTGAAGATCTCGACCTCGATCGGTCCGTCGTACCCGGCCGCGTCGCAGGCCTCGCGCAGCCGGCGCAGCTCGATCGAACCGTCGCCCATCATGCCGCGCCCGAGCAGCGTGTCCTCGGGCAGCGGCACCACCCAGTCGCTGACCTGGTACGACACGATCCGCTCACCGGCCCGCTCGATCTGCCGGTACACGTCCGCGTCCCACCACAGGTGGTACGCGTCCACCACTACCCCGACCTGCGTCGGAGAAAACTGCTCGGCCAGGTCGAGCGCGCCGCCGAGTGACGACACCACACACCGGTCCGAGCAGAACATCGGGTGCAGGGCTTCGACCGCCAGCGTGACACCGCGTTCTTCGGCGTACGGCGCCAGCTCCGCGAGCCCGTCCCGCACCATGCCGCGGGCACCGTCGAGGTCACGTGATCCGGCCGGGAGCCCGCCGCTGACCAGCACGAGGACCGACGTACCGACCGTCGCGGCCTCGTCGATCGCGCGCCGGTTGTCCTCGATCTTCGCCTTCCGCTCGACCGGATCGGTCGCGGTGAAGAAGCCGCTGCGGCACAACGAGGAGACCTTCAGACCTGCATCCGCGACCAGACGAGCCGCGTTCTCCACGCCGTACTCCTGGATCGGCTCGCGCCACAGCCCGATCCACTCGAGCCCCGCCTTCGAGCTCGCTCCGACGACGTCCTCGAGCGGCCAGTACTTCGTGGTCGCCTGGTTGAGGCTGTACCTGTTCACGCGTCGATCCCGCTCACGCGCAACAACTGCCGGAACCGGTCGACGGCCAGCTCGGGATTCGTCAGTACACCGGCCTGGTCCGCGAGCCGGAACGTGTCCGCGAGATGCGGCAGCGATCGTCCGGTCTGCAGGCCACCGACCATCGTGAACCCTGGCTGGAACCCGTTCAGCCAGGCCAGGAACGCGATGCCGGTCTTGTAGTAGTACGTCGGCGCGGAGAAGATCTGCCGGGCCAACGGAACCGTCGGCGCGAACACGTTTTCGTAGGTCTCCAGGTCACCGTCGTCCAGTGCCTTGAGCGCGGCTGCTGCCGCCGGGGCGATCGCGGCGAAGATCCCGAGCAGTGCGTCGCTGTGCCGTTCGCCGTCGCCGCGGATCAGTTCGGGGTAGTTGAAGTCGTCTCCAGTGTAGAGCCGGACGCCCTCGGGGAGGCGGTTGCGCAGGGCAACTTCCTTCGAGGCGTCGAGGAGCGAGATCTTGATACCGTCGATCTTCGACGCGTTGTCGGTGATGAGTTCGACGACGGTGTCCGTGGCCGCGTCCACCGACGTACTGCCCCAATAGCCTTCGAGCGCAGGGTCGAACATCGAGCCCAGCCAGTGCAGGATGACCGGGCGGGACGACTGCGTGATGAGGCGGTCGTAGACCTTGCGGTAGTCGTCAGGCGAGCTCGCCGCGGCGCACAGGGCCCGGCTCGCCATCATGATCGGCTGGGCGCCGACCTCTTCGGCGACAGCCAGCTGCTCCTCGTAGGCCGCGATGACCTCGTCGAGGGGACCGGCGCTGCCGGACGCGAGTTGGTCGGTGCCGACGCCGACGGCGATCTGGCCGTCGGGGGCTTCTGCTGCTGAGCGGCGGATCAGTTCCTGCGTGGCGGGCCAGTCGAGGCCCATCCCGCGCTGCGCGGTGTCCATCGCCTCCGCGACCGACAGCCCGAGCGACCACAGGTGCCGCCGGAACTCGAGCGTGTGCTCCCAGTCGATCACCGCGGGCGCCCCCGGCGAGTTGTCGCCCAAGGGGTCGGCGACAACATGCGCGGCCGCGAACGCCAACCGCGAGCTCGCCGGAGAGTAGGTGCCTTGAGCAACCGGTTGACCGGCGAGCTGATAAGTCTCCAGCACGCCACCCGCACCGGCGTCCGCCGCGCCGCCCGAGGCGGCGAGGCTCGCCGGTAGGCGTAGTTCCAGCGTCACCGGTTGGCTCCGAGATCGAGCGCCGGGACCTCGAGTTTGCGGCCCTCGTGCCAGGACTTCAGGCCGAGCTCGGCCAGTTGAACACCCTTGGCGGCCTCGACGAAGTCCCAGGTGAACGGGGCGTCGTCGACCACGTGCCGCAGGAACATCTCCCACTGGACCTTGAACCCGTTGTCCATCGGCTCGTTGTCCGGGACAGTCGCCCACTGGTCGCGGAACTTCTCGGTGACCGGGAGGTCCGGGTTCCAGACCGGCTTCGGCGTCGCGGACCGGTGCTGGGCGCGGCAGTTCCGCAGGCCGGCGACCGCCGACCCCTCGGTCCCGTCGACGTGGAACTCGACCAGTTCGTCGCGGAACACCCGCGTGGCCCAGGACGAGTTCAGCTGCGCGATGATCCCGCCCTCGAGCTCGAACACGCCGTACGCCGCATCGTCCGCGGTCGCCGTGTACGACTCGCCGTTCTCGTCGACCCTGGTCGGGATATGCGTCGCGCCCTGGCAGTACACGGACTTCACGGAGCCGAACGTCTGGTCGAGCACGTACCGCCAGTGGCAGAACATGTCCAGGATGATGCCGCCGCCCTCTTCGGACTTGTAGTTCCAGGACGGCCGCTGCGCCTCCTGCCAGTCGCCCTCGAAGACCCAGTACCCGAACTCGCCGCGGACCGAGAGGATCCGGCCGAAGAACCCGCCGTCGACCAGCCGCTTCAGCTTCCGCAGGCCGGGCAGGGACAGCTTGTCCATCACCACACCGTTCTTCAGGCCGGAGTCGAGGACCAGCTTGGCCAGGTCGACGGCCGCGTCCAGGCTCTCGGCGATCGGCTTCTCGCAGTAGATCGCCTTGCCGGCCTCGACCGCGGCCCGGACGCCCTTCTCGCGCAGCTGGGTGAGCTGGGAGTCGAAGTAGATCTCCACGTCCGGCGCGGCCAGCGCCTCGGCCAGGTCGGTGGTGTACCGCTCCAGGCCGTACTGCTCGGCGATCCGGCGCAGCTTCAGCTCGTTGCGGCCGACCAGGATCGGTTCGGGGATGATCATCGTGCCGTCGGCAGCGGGGATTCCGCCCTGCTCCCGGATCGCCACGATCGAACGCTCGAGGTGCTGGCGCAGGCCCATCCGGCCGGTGACGCCGTTCATCACGATGCCGATGCGTCGCTCGTTCACAGTCTTACCTCTCGCGCTCCAGGCTTGGAAAGGGCTTTCCGCAGCTTGTGAGCGTAACCATAGGTGTGCGAAAACCTCCCGTCAACCTGTAACGGAAAGCGATGTCCCACACCGAGACGGCAGGTGGATCAGGCCGGCGTGACGCGCACCGACGCGACCGCCTGGGCCCATTCGGCTCGACGCCGCCCACGTTCGCCGGCGTCAAGTCCGGGCTCGAACGTCCGGTAGGACCGCTTGCCGGCCCACCCGGTCGTCTCACCGAGCGTGGTCCAGGCCAGCTCGGCCGCCCCGAGGGCGGAGATCTCCGGTACGTCGGCAGCCTCGACCGGATGACCGAGCAGATCCGCCTGCGTCTGCATGAGCAGGTCGGACACCGTCGCGCCGCCGTCCGCGCGGAGGCTACTGAGCGTGCCCGGGATGGTGTCCGTGATGTCGCAGATCTGATGAGCGACCGCGTCGACGGCCGCCCGCGCGATGTGGGCCCGCGTGGTCGAGCTGCTCATCCCGGTCAGCGCTGCCCGCGCCTCGCGGTCCCAGTGCGGTGCCCCGAGTCCCGCGAAGGCCGGCACCAGTACGACGCCCTCGGCCGACGGGACCGTCGCCGCGAGCGCGGTCAGCGCGCCGACATCTGCCAGGCCGAGGAGCTCGGCCGTCCAGGCGAGCGCGGCCCCCGACGACACGATGTTGCCTTCCAGTGCGTACATCGGCCGCTCGGTCAGCCACGCGAGCGTGCATCCACTCGGCACGAAACCTGCGACCGGCGTCATCACCGACGTACCGGTCCCGTACGTCGCCTTCGCCATCCCCGCCTGCGTGCAGCCCTGCCCGTACATCGCCGCATGTGAGTCCGCCAGCACGGCCACGATCGGGATCCCGTCGGCCAGCCCGGGTACGCCTTTCGTGGTTCCGAATCCGGCGTTCGACGGCCGTACGTCGGGGAGCGCTGCCCGCGGGATGTTGAACGCTTCTATGAGCTCCGCGGACCAGTCGAGCTCGATCGTGTCGTAGAGCAAGGTGCGGGACGCGTTCCCGGCCTCGGTCAGGTGCTCCTGGCAACCAGTCAGCCGATGGATCAACCAGGCGTCGACGGTGCCGACGTACGCGTCGGATCGATCGAGGAGCCAGCGCATCTTGGGTGCGGAGAACATCGCGTCCACGCGCAGTCCGGTTCGTCGGCGGACCAGATCGTCAACGGCCGAAGGGAGTTGGGCGCACCATTCGGCGGTCCGCGCGTCCTGCCAGCCGAGGACAGGTCCGACCGGCTCACTCGAACGATTCCAGCCGACGACGGACTCTCGTTGGGTGGACAGCGCAACGGCGACAACCTCGACCGGCGTCGCGGAGGTCAGGCAGGTGGTGATTGCGGTGAGAACGCTCTGCCACAGGGCGGTCGCGTCCTGTTCGACCCAGCCTGGGCGTGGTGTGGAGAGGCCGACCGGGGCGGAGGCGGTTGCGAGGACGTGGCCGTCCGCGGTGACCAGCGCGGCTTTGGAGTTCGTCGTGCCCTGGTCGATCGCGAGTACCGCCTGGACCATCGCCCCTCCAAGTTTCAACTGAGCTCTTGACGTGACTCTAGCCGCGTGGAGACACTCATGGCGACAGGCTATGCAGTAGTGAATATCTAGTCACTGATCAAGCTGGAGGCGAGAGCGCGTGAGGTCGAGTAGACGCCGGGTGATCATCAATACCGATGCCAAGAACGAGGCGGACGACCAGTTCGCGATCGTGCACGGGCTGTTGTCGCCGACCTTCGACGTCCGTGGCCTGATCCCCGCGCACTTCGGCACCCGCCGGTCGGACCGCAGCATGGAGGAATCCCGCGAGGAGATCGATCTGCTGCTGGACCTGATGGACCTGACCGGGCAGGTCACCGTTGCGAACGGCGCCGCCACCGGTATCCCGGACGAGCAGACCCCGCTCGACTCGCCCGGCGCGCGGCTGATCATCGAGGAGTCCAAGCCGGCTTCCGAGGGCGACCCGCTGTTCGTGTCGTTCCTCGGCCCGCTGACCGACATGGCGTCGGCGATCCTGCTCGACCCGGAGCTCGTGCACCGGGACGTGATCGTGGTCTGGATCGGCGGTCGTGGCTACAACGGCTACGCGGCCGACCACCGGATCGAGTTCAACCTGTCCAACGACATCCACGCCGCCAACGTGGTCTTCGGCTCCGGGATCACGGTCTGGCAGGTCCCGAGCGACGTGTACACGAAGGTCTCGGTCAGTTACGCGGAGCTCGAAGAGAAGATCGGTGACGCGGGCCCGCTCGGGAAGTACCTGATCGAGCAGCTGATCGAGTGGAACGCGACGTACCACGGCGAGCCGATCGAGTCCCGCTCCCTCGGCGACTCGCCTGCGATCTCCCTGATGCTCTACCCGCACAGCGGCAACTTCCGGACCCGTCCGGCGCCGCGCTTCGGTGTCGACGGCTGGTATCTGCCCGGCACCGACAACCCCATCCAGGTCTGCGAGCAGGTCGACGTGCGCTTCCTGCTGGAGGACATGTTCGCCAAGATCCGCCGCTTTGCCCGCCAAAGGAGCAACTCATGAACACGTTCAGCCGCCGTGGTTTCCTCGGTCTCACGTCCGCCGCCGCACTCGGCGCCGGTCTGTCCGCCTGCACCGGCGGCGGTACGTCGACCGGCGCGGGAGCCACCCAGGCGGCGTCGAACAACCTCCGCCTGTTCACGTACGAGGACGACTCGACGATCGGCCTGCTGAAGGCACAGGTGAAGAAGTTCGACGAGCAGAACGGTACGACGACCACCGTCGACAGCCTGCCCGGGTCGGGCGCCGCCGTGTACCCGGACAAGCTGCGCACCGAGCTGCTCGGCGGCAAGGGCCCGGACGTTTGGCGCATCTGGGGCGGTCAGATCGGAGCGCCGTTCGCGAAGGCGAAGCAGTCGCTCGACCTGTCGCCGTACTACTCGAAGTACGGCTGGGACTCGAAGATCAACACCACGGCGATCGGCGGGATGACCTTCGACGGCGTGAAGTCCGGCGTACCTTTCATCTCGCTCGGGATCGGTGCCTGGTACAACAAGTCGCTGTTCGCGAAGGCGGGTGTCAGCGCGCCGCCCACGACGTACGCCGAGCTCGAGGCTGTGAACGACAAACTGGTGGCTGTCGGTGTCACGCCGTGCGGGCTCGGCGGCAAGTACGGCTGGGACATCATGCGGCTGTTCGAGTACCTGCTCGAGCACACGGCCGGCCCGGAGCTGCACGACAAGTTGCTGACCGGCGCCGAGAGCTGGGACCGGCCTGAGGTGGTCGAGGCGTTCACGTTGTTCAAGAAGTGGCAGGACAAGAAGTGGCTGCCGCAGGGCGCTCTCGCTCTCGACCCGTCCGACGTCGAGCCGTGGTACGTCCAGGGCAAGACGGCGTACACGATCACCGGGCCGTGGACCGAGGCGGCGGCGATCCTGTCGGCCAAGAAGAGCTCGTCGGCGTTCGGCAACTTCGAACTGCCCACCGACAAGACCCCGGCGCGGCACTCGGGCTTCGTCGAGGGCTACATGATCAACGCCCGGACCGGCAACGCCGACAAGGCCGCCGCGCTGATCGACTTCATCGTCCAGCCCGCGACGCAGAAGGCGATGAACATCACCGCCTCGACGGTCAAGGGCGCCGAGCCCGACCCGAAGACGTTGCCGCTGGCCTCGGAATGGGCGCAGAAGTACGGGTCCAACCCGTTCTACACGATTCAGGACCAGGCGTTCCCGAAGAAGCAGGCCGACCAGTACTTCAGCGTGCAGAGCGATCTGCTGCAGGGCTCGGTCAAGCCGGACGCGGCGGCGAAGAAGATGCAGGAGATCGTCTCCGCCTGGGCGAAGAGCTGAGCATGGCAACGACAGTCGTGCTCTCCAAGCCCCAACGCGGCGGCCGCTGGTCCCCGTGGTTGTTCGCCCTGCCCGCGCTCATCGTGTACGTCGGGTTCCTGGTGTACCCGGCGGTGTCGTCACTGTGGTTCAGCCTGACCAACTGGGACGGCCTGAGCGCGACGTACAAGTTCGTTGGCCTGGACAACTACCTCAAGCTGCCCAGTGACCCGGTCGTGGTGACCGCGGTGAAGAACAACCTGATCTGGACCGTGGTCACGATCGCCGTACCGACCGTCATCGGTCTGCTGCTGGCGATCGCGCTGAACGGGAAGGTGCACGGCAAACCGATCCTCCGGCTGATCTTCTACACGCCCGCCGTCCTGCCGCTGGTTTCGATCGCGAGCATTTGGGGCTGGCTCTACAACCCGCAGTACGGCGCGATCAACTCGTTCCTGCGGCTGATCGGGCTGGACGGACTGGCGCAACCGTGGCTCGGGCAGGACTCGACGGCGTTGTGGGCCGTGATGATCCCGGCGATCTGGTTGCGGACCGGTTTCCCGATGCTGCTGTATCTGGCCGCGCTGCAGGGCATCCCGAACGAGCTCTACGAGGCCGCGACCGTCGACGGTGCGACGAAGTGGCAGCAGTTCTGGCACGTGACGATGCCGAGTCTGCGGCCGGCGCACTACATCGTGCTGGCGCTGTCCTTGATCGACTCGTTCAAGGTCTTCGACATGATCTACGCGATGACGTACGGCGGCCCGGGTACGTCGACGCAGGTGATGGGGACGTGGATGTACTTCAACGTCTTCCAGTACTACCAGGCCGGTTACGGCACCGCGATCGCCGTCGTGATCACGCTCGTCGCCATCGCCGTAGGCATCCCCTACGTCCGCTCCCAAACCAGGGAGGCCTCATGACCGCCATAGCCCCAGCCCAGGTGACCGCTCCCGCTTCGGCCACCACCACTGAACCCATCAGTCCTGGGCCCAAGGGGCGTCGCGGCCTGGTGATGACGCTCGTCCTAGCGGTGATCGCACTCTTCTGGATCTCGCCGCTAGCACTGCTAGTTGTGACCGCCGTCCGCCCGCTGGCCGACTTCATCGGGAACGGGCCGTTGTCGTGGCCCGATCAGCTGACCTGGGAGAACTTCAAGGACGCGTGGGGGATCGGCAACTTCGCCACGACGTACAAGAACAGCGCGATCCTGGCCCTGATCAAGGTGCCGCTCGGTGTGCTGGTGTCGGCGATGCTGGGGTTCGCGCTGGCCAAGCTGCGGATGAAGTTCCGCCGGACGGTGATGTTCACGGTGTTCCTCGGGCTGACCATCCCGATCTACATCACGATCGTGCCGGTCTTCATCATGATGCGCTCGGCCGGTGCGACCGACAGCATCTTCGGGCTGATCGGGCCGTACCTGGCGTTCGGCATCCCGTTCGAGGTGCTGGTGCTGCAGTCGTTCTTCCGGCAGCTCCCGGACGAGATCATCGAGGCCGCCCGGGTGGACGGCGCGGGCGACTGGCGGGTGTTCTTCACGATGATCCTGCCGCTGTCGGTCCCGGCTCTGGTGACCGTGGCGATCCTGGACGCGGTCGCGACCTGGAACGAGTTCCTGTTCGCGCTCATCCTGCTGAACTCGGACGCGCACAAGACGATCCCGGTCGGGCTGCTGAACTTCCAGGGCCAGTTCGCCAACAACAACACCGGTCTCGCGGCGGGCATCCTGATCGCCGTGGTGCCGATCCTCATCGCCTACACGCTGCTGCAGCGCTGGATCGTCGGCGGTCTGACCGCCGGCTCTCTCAAAGGTTAGGAACGCATATGACTGACATGCCGGTCTTCGGCGCAGGTATCTGGCACTTCGCCACCTACAAGGACCGCTACGCCACGGACGGGTACGGCGAACCCGTCGGGCTGCTCGAGCAGATCGACCGCGCCGGTGCGGTCGGCGACCTGTCCGTCGTCGACCTGAACTGGCCGTTCGCCGGGTACGACGGGACGCTCGACGAGGTGAAGTCCGCGCTGCAGCGGAACAACCTGAAGGCGATCGCGATCACGCCGGAGATCTACACCCGCGACTTCGTCAAGGGATCGCTGACGAACCCGGATCCCGCCGTCCGCAAGCAGGCGCTGGAGCTGTTGCATCAGGCAACCGAACTCGCGAAGGACCTGGGCTGCTCGTACGTGAAGCTGTGGCCGGGGCAGGACGGCTGGGACTATCCGTTCCAGGTCAACTACCACGACATCTGGAACCTGGCGCTGGACGGGCTGAAGGAACTGGTGAGCGCGCATCCGGACATCAACTTCGTGATCGAGTACAAGCCGCGCGAACCGCGGGTGAAGATCATCTTCCCGAACGTCGCCCGCACGCTGCTCGGCATCGAGAAGATCGGCCTGCCCAACCTCGGCATCCTGCTCGACTTCGGGCATTCGCTGTACGGGCAGGAGACGCCGGCCGACGCGGCGCAACTTGCGATCGACTACGGCCGGTTGTTCGCGATCGACGTGAACGACAACCTGCGCGGCTGGGACGACGACATGGTGGTCGGCTCGGTGCACCTGGTGGAGACGTTCGAGTTCTTCCACACGCTGCGCAAGAACAACTGGGAAGGCGTCTGGCAGCTCGATCAGTTCCCATTCCGCGAGGACAGCGTCCAGGCCGCGAAGCAGGCGATCACGTTCCTCAAGGCGATCCACCATGCGCTCGACGTACTGGATGACGAAGCCCTCGCCGCAGCGCAGGCCTCGCACGACGCCCTGGCCGCTCAGAAGCTGGTCCAGAAGGTCCTGCTGAGTTCGATGGCGGAGCTGGCATGACGCTGACCGTCGAACACACCACGATGCCGGTGCTCGGACGCCTGCCGGTCCACTCCAGTCGCGCCGAGCAGGTCGCGCACATCGCCGAGGCCGCGAAACAGATCCGGATCCAGGACCTCACGCTGGTCCACCACGCCGGCGCCGGGCACATCGGCGGCGACTTCTCCTCGATCGACATCCTGGCCACGCTGTACGGCGCTGTGCTCGACATCTCGCCCGCGACGGTGAACGACCCCGAGCGGGACCGTTTCATCCTGAGCAAAGGGCACGTCGCGGGCGCGCTCTACACCACGCTGGCCGCGTTCGGGTTCCTGCCGGTCGAGGAGCTCGCTACGTTCCTCAAGCCGCTGTCCGCGCTGAACGGGCATCCGAACCGGACCAAGGTCGCCGGCGTCGAGGCCAACACCGGTCCACTCGGGCACGGCCTGCCGGTCGCGGTCGGTCATGCGCTGTCGGCGAAGCTCGATGTTTCGTTGCGCCGTACCTATGTCCTCGTCGGCGACGGCGAGCTGCAGGAGGGCTCGAACTGGGAGGCGATGATGGCGGCCTCGCAGTACCAGCTGGACCGGCTGACCGTGATCGTCGACCGGAACCGGCTGCAGCAGGGTGCGACCACCAAGGAGACCAACGACCTCGACCCGTTGCCGGAGAAGGCGGCCGCGTTCGGGTTCGCGGTGGTCGAGGTGAACGGTCACGACCACGGCGAGCTGCTCGACGTGCTGTCCGCCGTACCGTTCCGGCCGGGCAAGCCGACGTTCGTGATCGCGCACACCCACAAGGGCCATCCGATCTCGTTCATGAGCAACAACGTCGCCTGGCACCACCGCGTGCCGGACGCCGCGGAGTACCAGCAGGCACTGAAGGAGCTGGCATGACAGTGGTGGAGACCCGTTCGATCGCGGATCAGCCGCGGTACGACTGCCGGGATGCGTACGTCGAGACGCTCGCGGAGCTGGCCGAGGCCGATCACCGGATCGTTGGCGTGGTCAACGACTCGGTCGGGTCGAGCAAGCTGAACAGCTTCCGCAAGGCGTTCCCGGACCGGCTGATCAACGTCGGTATCGCCGAGCAGGACATGGTCGGCGTCGCGTCCGGGCTGGCCAACGGCGGCCGGATCCCGTTCGTCTCGGCGGCGTCCTGCTTCCTCACCGGCCGGGCGCTCGAGCAGATCAAGGCCGACGTCGCGTACTCGAACACCAACGTGAAGCTCTGCGGTATGAGCCCCGGCGTCGCGTACGGCGAACTCGGCCCGACGCACCACTCGATCGAGGACATCGCCTGGCTGCGGGCGATCGCCAACATGAAGGTCATCGTGCCCGCCGACCCGATCGAGACCGCGGCCGCGCTGCGCTGGGCTGCCGCATCGGAGGGGCCGGTGTTCATCCGGGTGAGTCGGATGAGCGTGCCGAAGGTGTACGCCGAGGACTACTCCTTTGAGCTCGGCAAGGCGATCACGGTGCGAGAGGGCAACGATGTCACGGTGATCAGCAACGGGACCGTGCTGTGGCGGGCGCTGGCCGCCGCCGAACGGCTCGCGGAGGAAGGGATCTCGGCCCGGGTGCTGTCGATGCCGACGGTGAAGCCGCTGGACACCGACGCCGTGGTCGCGGCCGCGCGGGAGACGGCCGGCATCGTGACCGCCGAGGAAGCGGTGTCCGGCGGCGGCCTCGGCGGTGCGGTCGCCGAGACCGTCGTACAGCATCATCCGGCCCGCGTGACGATCCTCGGCTTCCCCGAGTTCGCCCCCACCGGGTCGGCCGCCTACCTCCTCGACCGCTACGGACTCTCCCCCGAAGGCATCGCCGACGCCGCCCGCAACCTCGTCCACTGACGCTTACGTCCGAAGAACTGGCGAGACACCCCTCCAGTTCTTCGGACGCAAGCAACTAGGCGAGGTGGGTGATGAGGGCGGCGATGGAGATGAGGGCGAAGTTGTGGGTGGTGGCGAAGCGGTGGAGGTCGGCGCCGGTCATCAGGGTTCCGTCGTCGTTCATGAGCTCGCCGATCACGCCGACCGGCGGCAGCCCGGCCAGCCGGACGAGTTCGACGGTGGCCTCGGTGTGACCGGGCCGCTGCCGGACGCCGCCGTCGACCGCGCGCAACGGGAGGATGTGACCGGGCCGGATCAGGTCCGCGGGCTGCGCCGAGGGATCGGCCAGCACACGGACGGTCCGCGCCCGGTCCGCGGCGGAGATACCGGTCCCGACTCCGGTCGCCGCATCCACCGACACGGTGTACGCCGTACGCAGGCTGTCCTGGTTGTTCGGCACCATCAACGGCAGCTCGAGCCGGTCCAGGATCTCCGGCGCCGCGGGCGCGCAGACGTAGCCGCTGGTGTGACGGACGAGCAGGGCCATCAACTCGGGCGTCGCGAGGCTCGCTGCGAAGGTCAGGTCGCCTTCGTTCTCACGGTCCTCGTCGTCGACGACCACGACCGGCCGTCCGGCGGCGAGCTCGGCGACCGCATGGTCGATGGTGTCCAGGCTGGTCACGGTGTCCACGATCGTTGTCCTCTCGGAAATGCATTCGTGAGCACTCCGGGGCAACGACAAGCTCCACGCCCCCATTGCAGGGACGTGCAGCTGCCACGTGCGTCTTCCCATCCGGACTTTCACCGTCGGTCCCGGAGTTCCACCAGGTCAACCGTCCCGTGTCCTTGCGAGGCCCACCCCACCGCCCCGGTCAGAACACGAAGTCACGGGTCGCGGACTGTCACCGCCGGCTCGGAATTTCACCGACCCCAGAGCACGTGTGTTCTTCTCAGCATCAGCTTAACGGCAACGAGCATCCCTGGAGTGTCATGTCCATCTCATCCGTCTGGCGCGAGATCGAACTGCCCACCACCGCCGAATGGGTCGAGTTCGAGCACGAGAGCGGTGTCGTGCTCCGGCGGCCCACGTTCTGGGACGGCGGCGAGGTGCGAAAGGTCCGCTTCGCGGCGCCGATGCCCGGGCACTGGCGATGGACGAGCAGCCCCACGTCGGGTCACCTCGACGTCGACGTGTCCCCGGCGCCTGAAGACGAGGCCAATCCGTTCTACGCCCACGGGTTCTGGCGGATGTCGCCCGGCGGCCGGAGCCTGGTGCACGCCGACGGGACGCCCGCGATCCTCGTCGCCGACACCGCGTGGGCGCTGCCGTGGCGGGCGACCCCCGACCAGGTCCGTGAGTACGCCGCCGACCGGCGGGCGAAGGGTTTCAACGCGGTCCTGCTGATGACCGTCCAACCGGACATGCGCGCCGTCGGACCGCGCGACCGGACCCAGGACGAAGGGTTCGCGGTCGGCTTCGAGGATCTCGCCGACGGTCACCTGAACCGGATGAATGTCGAGTACTTCCAGTACCTCGACGAGCTGCTCGACATCTTGGTCGAGCACGGTCTTGTCCCGGTGCTGCAGCCCGTGTTCCAGGGCTTCGGCTGGAAGGGTCTCGACGTCGCGGGCACCGTCGTACCGCCATCGGAGTACGCCGCCTACTGCCGCTACCTCGTGGCGCGCTACGGAGCGAGGCCGGCGATCTACCTGGTTGGTGGGGACGGTTCCGGTGCGGAGCCTCAGACTGCTGCGGGTGGTGCAGAGGTGCACGCGGTGGATTGCTACGAGCAGCCGACCGGCATCCATTACCGGCCGCATATCCGCGCGCTCGCTCACCAGGACGCGGACTGGCTGGACTTCCAGTGGTGTCAGACCGGGCACACCGGCGAGCACGTGCCGGAGCGGGTCGCGGACATGTGGCGGAACGAACCGGTGAAGGCGGTCGCGAACGGCGAACCGACGTACGAACACACCGGCCGGACCGGCGTGGCCGAGGGCTGGTGGCAGGGGCACGAGGCGTGGAGCAATCTGTGCGCGGGCGGCACGATGGGCGTCGTCTACGGCGCGGGCAGCCTGTGGCAGTGGCGGCTGCATCCCGAGGAGCCGGGGCACTCCGAGTTCTTCTTGGCACCCGGCGCGGGCTGGCGTGAGGCGATCGGCTTCGAAGGGTCGACGTACGTCGGACTGCTCGGAAAGATCCTCGACGGGTTACCGACCACCGACATGGTGCCGGACTGGACCCGGGTCATCTCCGGGCGTGCGCTCAGCGGCGCGGACGGGATGCTGATCGTGTACCGCGAGAACGGCGGGCCCGTGATGGTGTTCGACGACACCGTGCCGCTCAGCTACACGATCGTCGATCCCCGCGACGGCTCGGTCGTCGCCACCGGCAAACGCGATACTCCGCTCTCCCCGATCCCGGACGAGGGTGGAGCGCCCCGCGTGTACCTGTGTCTGCCTGACCTATAGTCCGTAGACCTGAACGTTGCGAGGGGGTCGAGGTGAACGCGAACCGCGCGGTGCGCCGGCCGGGGCTGGACGAGCTGCGGCTGCTCGCGAAGGTGGCGCGGATGTACCACGAGAAGGGCATCCGCCAGCCGCAGATCGCCGCCGAGCTGAACCTCTCCCAGGCGCGCGTCTCCCGGATGCTGAAACAGGCCGTCGAGGTCGGGATCGTGCACACCGTGGTGACTATGCCGAGCGGCGTACACAGTGACCTCGAGGACGAACTGCAGGGGCGGTACGGGCTGCGCGACGCGGTCGTCGTCGACACTCTCGGCGTGGGGGACGACGTACTGCCTGCGCTCGGCTCGGGCGCGGCGGCGTACCTGGACATGACGCTGACGGGCGGGCACGTGGTCGGGATCTCGTCCTGGAGCGAGACGCTGATCAGCGCGGTCGACCGGATGCCGCGCAAGAGCGTGCCGGTGGTGGACAAGGTGGTCCAGATCGTCGGCGGACTGGGTGATGCCGCGGTGCAGATGCAGGCCACCCGGCTGACCGCGCGGTTCGCTGAGCTGACTGGTGGGATGCCGGTGTACCTGCCCGCTCCCGGGCTGGTCGGGACGCCCGCCGTACGCCGGGCGATGATGAACGACGTGTCCGTTCGGGACGTTCTGGGCACGTGGGGGCAACTCACCGACGCCCTGGTCGGGATCGGCAGCCTCGAGCCCTCGCCGCTGCTGCAGCGCAGTGGGAACGCGGTCGCGGAGGCCGACCAGGACGAGCTGCGCCGGCTCGGTGCCGTCGGGGACGTGTGTTTCCGGTTCTTCGACGAAGAGGGAAAGCTCGTGCGTTCGACGTTCGACCAGCGGGTCATCGGGGTGACCGCGAAGGAGTTGCTGGCGGTGCCGCGCCGGATCGGGGTGGCCGGCGGCGACCGCAAGTACTCCGCGATCCGCGCGGCCCTGCTCGGCGGCTGGGTCAACATCCTGATCACCGACCTCGCGATGGCTCACCGGCTCTTAAATGGAGCCTGACGAGCAGCGGGAGGTCTACGCCACCATCGACCTGGCGCTGCGGGTCGGTGAGGTGCTGCTGTCCAGCGGTGCCGGTACGGCGGACGCGACCGCGACGATCCTCGGTGTCACCGCGGCCGGCGGACTGCGCGGCTGCGAGGTCGACATCACGTTCACCTCGATGGCGGTCTCGTACCAGGCCGCACCGGACGTCGCGCCCGAAACACACATCCGCCTGGTCCGCTACCGGTCCCAGGACTTCTCTCGGCTGACCGACGTCGACCAGCTGGTACGACGGTTCGCGCGCGGCGACGTGACCCGCGAGGAGGCCTCCCGCGAACTCGCCCGGCTGACGTCGGCCGGTCCGCCGTACCCGCGGTGGAGTGCGGTGCTCGCCTGGGGCGTGATGGCCGGCGGCGCGACGCTGCTGCTCGGCGGCGGATGGCTGATCACGCTGGTGGCGGTGCTGACCGCGATCGTGATCGACCTGAGCAACCGGTGGTTCAACCGGCAGCGACTCCCTGCGTTCTACCAGCAGGTCGCCGGTGCGTTCGTGGCGACCGCGGTCGCGCTGATCCTGTACGCCGTGCACGCGCCGGTGAAGCCGTCCCTGGTCGTTGCCGCCGGCATCATCATGCTGCTGGCCGGGATCGCCCTCACCGGTGCCGTGCAGGACGCGATCACCGGGTACTACGTGACCGCCGCGGCCCGCCTTCTGGAGGCGATGCTGCTCACCGGCGGGATCATCGCCGGTGTCTCACTGGGGCTTGCGCTGGGCCTGAAGTTCGGTCTGCACGTCGGCATCGAAGCGCAGACGATCCAGTTGGGGAACCTGCCGCTCATGGTCACGTCCGGCGCGGTGATGGCGGTCGCGTTCGGGTACGCGTCGTACGCGCCGCTGCGGGCCCTGCTGCCCGTCGCCGTGATGGGTGCGCTGGGGTCGCTGGTCTTCACGCTGATGACCAGGGCGTCCTTCGGTCCCGCCTGGTCCACCGCCGCAGCGGCGTTCGTCGTCGGTCTCGGCGGGTACGCCGTCGGTCGGCGTACCGGCGTACCGCCGCTGGTCGTGGTCGTCGCCGGCTCGATCCCGCTGCTGCCCGGGCTCACGATCTACAAGGGGCTCTACGAGCTGATGGCCGTCGGCCAGCTGATCGGCATCGTCAGCCTCACGACCGCGGTCGCGATCGGCGTCGCCCTCGCCTCGGGCCTGATCCTCGGCGAGTACGTCGCCCAACCCATCCGCCGCGAGGCCCGCCGCCTCGAGGACCGCCTGGCCGGCCCCCGCCTCGTCGGCCCCCGCCGCCCGGTACGCCGCCGCTCCGGCCCACGCCGCACCCGTCGCCGCCGTACATCCTCCTGATCGCGACGTGTGCGTTAGAGTTACTGACTGGAAACATCGGCGAGGAGGATCGACGTGGCACTGGGTAGGACGTCCCCGCGGGACCTGCCGCTGTTCGCGGACCTGTCCGGACGCGACATCAGGGAAATCTTCCGCGCCGGCGAGGAGGTCTCGGTTCCGGCCGGCTGGTCGCTGATCCTGGAGCAGACGCCACCGGACGCGGCGTACCTGATCCTCAGCGGTACGGCGGCCGTGCGCGAGAAGGGCCAGGAGATCGCCGAGCTCGGGCCCGGCGATATCGCCGGCGAGGTCGCGGTCCGGAAGAACACGTTGCGAACGGCAACCGTCACGGCGAAGTCGCGGCTGCAGCTGCTGCACTTCACCCGGGAGAAGTTCGACGACCTGACCCGCCGGCTGCCGGCGTTCCGGGACGCCATCGACGCCACCATCGCCGAGCGCCGCGGTGGCCACTGAGCCTGGGCCGGATCTGGCCGGGTTGACGCGGGAGTTCGAGCGGACGCTGCTGGGCGGTGAGCGGAAGTTCACCCGGATCCAGGTGTCCGAGCGGGCCGGCATCTCGAACCAGCGCGCCGAGCGGATGTGGCGCGCGCTCGGGTTCGCGACGGTTCCCGACGACGAGGTGGCCTTCACCGACGACGACGTCGAGGCGCTGCGGCTGGTCGCGGCGCTCGAGGACGACGGGTTCATCGAGCCCGAGATGGAGTCGTCGCTGGCCCGGAAACTCGGCCAGACGCAGTCCCGGCTGGCGTCCTGGCAGTCGGCGATGTTCCTGGAGTTCCTCGGTGGGTCCAAGCTGTC
Source organism: Kribbella sp. NPDC055110 (assembly GCF_053607525.1). Classification (NCBI taxonomy): domain Bacteria; kingdom Bacillati; phylum Actinomycetota; class Actinomycetes; order Propionibacteriales; family Kribbellaceae; genus Kribbella; species Kribbella sp. NPDC055110. The sequence continues at coordinate 240,596 of NZ_JBSGTS010000004.1, read as the reverse complement.
CGCGGACGAGGCGATCGAGGTCGCGGGCCTGTTGCTGCCGGCCATGGAGCGGTTGCAGACGTACGTCTGGCGCCGGCACCTCGCTGCGGCGGCCGGTCGGGCGGTGGCTGGCTCCGACGAGCTGGCGCGCGGGGTGCGGGCGGTCGGGTTCGCGGACATCGTCAGCTACACACGCCTGACGCGGCGGTTGACCGAGGTCGAGCTCGGTGAGCTGATCGAGCGCTTCGAGGGCACGGCTGCCGACGTCGTTGCGCTGAACGGCGGCCGGGTGATCAAGTCGATGGGCGACGAGGTGCTGTTCGTGGCCGATACCGCCGCGCAGGGCGCCGCGGTGGCGCTCGCGCTGCAGGACGCGGTAAACGCCGACGAGGACCTTCCGGAGCTGCGGATCGGGCTCGCGTACGGCACGATCCTGATCCGGCTCGGCGACGTGTACGGCGAGGTCGTCAACCTGGCCGCCCGTCTCACCACGGAATGCAAACCCGGGCGCGTCCTAGCCGACCGCGAACTCGCCGCAGCCCTCGACGGCCACTCGTCGTACGCGATCCACCGCCTCCGCCGAGTCGCCGTCCGCGGCTACCGCCACCTCGTCCCGTACGCAATCCAACGAGCAGAATGACCACGTGCCCGAGCCTCTGACGACCGCAGCGCTGACAACGTCGCGGCCTTCGGATGGATGGACACCCGGACCTCCGCCACTCACCAAACCCCAGGTCCGTCCTCGCCGCACGCTCAGCCGGAGCCGCAGCAGCCTCAAGGCGAAGGGTTGGTGAGTGCGGGAGATCCGGCCTGGCTGCACGGCGACGCGCGCGTCGACTCGCTATCAAGCAGCACGGTTGTGCCGGCCTGATGGTGGACGGCGGCAACCCCGCCCCCATCGCCGTCTACCACCGCCTGGGCTACACCTACCGCCACGTCGCCGCGGCGCATCTGTAGCTCACCTGGTTGGCTGCACGGTGAGGGTTACGCCCGGCGTGCCTGTGGGCTTAACGGAGGTTGGGGCAGCGCCGGGCTTCGGTGTGCTGCTCGCGGGCGGCGGTGTGGTCCGCGTGGCTGGGGCGGGCGGTGGGATGAAGGGGGCCTTCGTGGATTCCTTGCAGTTGTCCGGGCCGATGTCGCCGTTCTCGTCGGGGACGACCACCGGCTGCGGGAACAGGTTGCTGGTGGTGTCGCGTGACTGCTGCCCGTAGTTGGTCGCGCAGTCCTGCAGTTCCATGCTGATCGGGTTGCCGTCCTGGTCGTACAGCCGGACCGCGATCTGCTTGCCCTGGGCATCGAACGGGTAGATGTTCGAGACCGTGACCCCGTCCACGACAACTCCCTTGGTCGGAGGTTCGTACCCTCGGGAGGTGCCGCGGTAGTCGTTGTAGTTCTCGAGGAACCCGAAGGACGCGCCGACGTACGCCGCGGCCAGGAACGCCGGGACTGCCACCGCCGCGACGACGTTGAGCGGTACGACGTACCACAGCCACCGCCTGTCCTGCTGGGTCCGGCGACCGATCCAGATCGAGACCGCCGCGCCGGCGATGGCTCCGACCACGGTCACCGAGGGTGCGCCGAACAGCGCGAAGAACCCGCCCGCGCCGATCATCCCCCGCGCGACCCACCAGACCGGCTGGCCGATCGTCGCGAGTTCGTGCCGGACGTTCGGCGGGATCTGGTCGATCCAGCCACGGACCGCCGTCGCCCACCGTGCGCCGCGCGGGGTGTCCAGGACGATCCGGGGGTCGTTGCCGTGCAACGCCCGTACGCCGAGGAATGCCGCGACGAACAGCACGCCCAGCCCGAGCAGCCCGAAGAACGTCGTCTCGTCGCGCGACCACGCGAAGATGCTGACGGCAACGAAGAACGGGCCGACCGTACCGGCGATCAGGCCCCAACGCAGCGCGCTCCAGCCGGACGCGAGGTAGTCCTGGCTGACCGGCTCGGTGCGTGCCGGATAACCGGCCGCGGTCCGCAGCTCGTCGGCGTACTGCCGCGGCGTACCGAGACGCACCTGCAGGTCGCTCAGGGTCGGCTCGGCGTCGAACTCGCCCGCTACCTCGGTGAGGTGGTCGGTGACGTCCTGGAGCACGTCCTCCAGCTCACCCGGCGGCAGGTCGCTGAGCTCGGCGCGCACCTGCGTCAGGTAGATCGCGACCGCTCCGGTCAGGGTGCTGTTCACGCGGCCTCCTCCTCCAGCAGCACCGACATCGTGTCGGCGAAGTGATTCCAGGTCTTGGTCGATCGGGCCAGCAGTTCGTGGCCGGTCTTGTTCAGCCCGTAGTACTTGCGGTGCGGGCCTTCCTCGCTCGGTTGCACGTACGACGTCAGCGCGCCGGCCTGGAACAGCCGGCGGAGCGTCCCGTACACGGAGGCGTCCGCGACGTCCTCGAGTCCCGCGGCGCGCAGCCGGCGAAGTACGTCGTACCCATAGCCGTCGGCGTCCCGCAGCACGGCCAGCACTGCGAGATCCAGTACGCCCTTGAGCAGCTGGCTCGTATCCATCGCGACCTCCTCCGGCACCGGCGGTGCTCCGCTGAGAAGACTACTACACATTGTGGAGTACTCCGTTAACCACTTACACGTTCCGCAATTTCGATCAAGTCGGGGACCGGGTGCTGGGGGCACAGTGGTGGGCATGGCGGATGTGTTCGAGGAATTCGTGGCAGTGGTCGCGGCCGGTCTGCGCGGTTCCGACGGTCCGGTGAACGGTGCCGGGCTGGCGGGACGGGTGCATCTGTCGCGGTTCCACTTCGACCGGGTGATCGGGGCGGTGGCTGGTGAGTCGCCGTTCGCGTTCCGGCGGCGGGTGCTGCTGGAGCGTGCGGCGTACCGGTTGCTGGCCGAGCCGGTCGCCGTACTCGATGTCGCGATCGAGGCCGGGTACGGGTCGCACGAGGCGTTCACGCGGGCCTTCGCCAGGGCGTACGGGATGTCGCCACGGGAGTGGCGGCGGGAAGCGTCGCGGGTGTTCTTCCTCGCGGCGCCGAGTGGAGTGCATTTCCAGCCGCCGGCCGGACTTCGGCTGCCGGCCCGTAGAAAGGTGAGAGGCATGGACGTACTCGTCAAGATGGTCGAGCACCACGTGTGGCTGACCGGCGAGATGATCGAACGCGGCGCCCGGCTGGACGCCGCCACGCTGGACCGGCCGATCGAGCTGTCCGTCGAAGGGATCGACGACGACATCTCGATCCGCTACCTGCTGGACCGCCTGGTCTGGCAGGAGGAGATGTGGCTGGCATCCGTCGAGGACCGCCCCTTCCAGGTCCCCGAATGCGGCCGCCAGGTCGTCACCCCGATCCCCGAACTCCGCACCCGGCACGCCGACGCCGGCGCGCGTTTCGTCGCCCTGGTCAACCAACTCAACGAAGACGGCCGCTTCGACGAAAGCTTCGTCGACACCACCTGCGAACCCCCAAGAGTCTTCACGTACGGCGGAATGGTCGCCCACGTCCTAACCTTCGCCGCCCACCGCAGATCCCTCCTAATAGGAGCCTTCCACACCGCCAACATCAAAGACCTCTCCTTCGGCGACCCAATGCACTTCGTAGCCGAAGGCAACTAATCCCCCGAGGCGGTCAGGCGGCGAGTTGGGGGTGGCGGCGGGTGTGGAGGTCCTCGGCGATGCGGGCGACGACCGTTTGGGGGATGTTCAGGAGGTCGTAGGCGGTGACGACGCGGACCAGCCAGCCTTCGCGTTCGAGGTTCTCGCGGCGGCGGATGTCCTGGCGCCACTGACGGGCATCCACCAGGTGGTGCCGCCCGTCGTACTCGATCGCGAGCCCGACCTCCGGGTAGCTCAGGTCCGGCTCCGCCAGCCAGCCGCCCGCGGCGTCCGTGATCACGTGGCCGATCCGAGGTTCGGGGAGGCCGCCGAAGACGATCAGCAGGCGGAGCAGGGACTCCATCGGGGAGTCCACGCCGGCGCGGACGAGGGCTGCCGCTTCGCGGGCGCGCCGGACGCCTCGTACGCCGCTCGCCGCGGCCACCGCCTCGACCAGGTGGTGAGGCTCGACGTCGGTACGGCGTACCAGGGAATCTCCCGCGGCGACGAGGTTGGTGAGATCGCGGTACGGCGCCAGGTCGAGGAATGTTCGCTCGGGTGGAGTCAGCGGCAGCCCGTCACGCAGCGCGCGGTCGAGCTGTTGTACTTCGTGCACGCGCAGACCGTTCACGCGCGGAAGGTTTCGGTGCGGATCGCGCTGCACCGTCACGTGTACCAAGTCGTCGGCGCGGTCGTTGGCGGTCCACAGACTTAATGCGGTCTGATGGCTCACCACCGCACCAGGCGTCAACAGCAACGCGGCCTCGGCCTGCAACCGGGGCGTGACGGCGACCGACCCGTCGACGTACACGGACCCCAGCACCCGCCGGTACTGCGTACCGCGCAGCACGCCCCGCGAGATCCCCAACGCCTGGGCATCCGCCACCGTGAACAACACCCCACCATTGTCCCGATTTCCGTCACTCCACGACGTCCGTTATCCACAACCCCACCGAGTCGTGGCGATTGGCTCCGGGCCCATTCCTCGAGTCGTGGATCGTGGCTGGTTTTCACAGCCGTTTTCCACGACTCGGCGGTCGGGGGAGGTCAGTTCTTGGGGTCGTGGAGGTTGGGGCGTTGGGTGGGGGTTTTGATTTGGACGGTTATGGCGGGGATTTTGGTGGGGGCTGTGAGTTTGCCGGAGGAGATCGGGATGTTCAGTTTGCTGCCGGCCAGGTCGATGTCGATGGTGGCGCCGGTGGTGTTGGGGGTGGTCCATTCGGTGTCGGACAGGGTGATGGCGAGTCCGACGATGCGGCCCTTGGGGATGATCTGGTCCTGGGCGCGGAGGGGGACGTTGACGGTGGTCCACTGGCCGGGCTTCAGCGGGGTCGGCTTCGAGAGCGACTTGCTGTGCGCGGCGTCGATCCAGCCGCGGCTGACGATGCCGTGATCGCTCTGGGTGGTGACCTTGTCGACGGTGTAGTAGCAGCTGTCGTCGTAGTCGGTGCTCGACCCTTCACAGGTGCTTTCGTCGGTACGGCGTACGCCGGCGTACCGCGCCGCGTCGCCGTACTCGATCAGGCGCGCGGTGACCGGTGTCGTCGGCGAGTCGGACTTCAACCGGAGCGTGACCGACGGCGTGCCGCTGATCCGCAGCGGTGCCGTCAGCGGTGCGGACAGGAACATCTGCCGTCCCGCGATCACCTCCGACGGGTCCGCGACGATGGCGTCCTCGGTCAGGTCGGGATCGTCCGTGACCATCAGCGAACCCTTGCCTGCGGCACCTAGTTTGCCGGCCGCGAGCGGTACCGACACCGGGCGGTTCACGGCCGGCCAGGTCTTGTAGTCGCGCCAGACGTCGGGCGAGGTCTCGATCGAGACGGCCGGCTCCTTCATGACGCCGTTCTGCAGGCCCTGCAGCCAGTAGTCGAACCACTTGTGCAGCTCGTCCACCCACTCATCGCGGCGGAACTCGAACGGGTCCACGTGGTCCTCGAGGCCCAGCCACAGCTTCCGCGGCACGTTGTTCCGCGACAGCGCCGACCACCACTGCGAGAAGTGGTTGGTCTGCACGTTGTAGTCGCTGAGCCCGTGCGTCATGAAGACCGAGGCCTTCACCTTCGACGCGTTCTTCGTGTAGTCGCGTTCGGCCCAGAACGACGTGTAGTTGCCGGTGTCATCGTCGTCGTTGTCGCCGAGCTCGCCGCGGACCTCGTCGCAGGCGGCGCTGTCGTGACCGACGTACCCGCCCAGCCAGGGCATGTAGTCGTCCGAGTACGGTACGCCGCCGGACCGGGTGTAGTCGTACCACGACGAGATCGCCGAGATCGGCACGATCGTCTTCAGGCCCTTCACCCCGGTCGCCGCGACGGCGTTCGCCAGCGTCCCGTCGTACGACTTGCCGATCATCCCGACCGCGCCGCTCGTCCAGGACGCCGACACCTTCTGCCCGTCGGCGGTGTGTGCGGTGTTGCGGCCGTTCAACCAGTCGATCACGTCCACCACGGACTGGACCTCGTTGCGGCCGCCGACGTCACCGCAGCCGGTGGAGCGGCCGGTGCCGAGGATGTCCACGCCGACCATCGCGTAGCCGCGCGGGACGAAGTAGTTGTCGTAGAACAACGGCATCTTCCGGATCACGCCGTCGGCGTCGTACGTCTTCTTCTCGCTCTCGTTGCCGCGTCCGCAGCAGGAGTAGTACGGCGAGGCGTCCATGATGACCGGGATCTTCGTGCCGGTGAGGACGGTCTCGCTCGGCCGGACGATGTCGACCGCGATCACATCGTTCTGGCCGTCGGAGTCGGTGTCCATCGTGGTGTCGACGTACACCGACTCGCGGATCGCGTTCGCGTAGTCGTAGACCGGCTGCGTGCTCTTGGTGCGCGCGTCGACGTGCTGCGGCACACTGGGAGCAGCCGGGACCGACGTACCGGGCCCGTCCGGAATCGGAGCAGCCATGGCCGGACCGGTGAGAGTCGTCAGGCTGAGCACGGCGGACGAGACCAGGATCGTCACCCTGGCGCGGACGGTCCTCATGGCTGGGAAGGCTAGTCACTCCCGCGCCGCAAAGCCAGGTTCTGACCGGATTGGCAGCGACCTGCCCGATACTCAGCGTGAGAAGGGCCGGGGTTCGGTAGGGTGACCGCCACCGCCCCCGGGGGGACGCACGAAAGGGTAGGCCAGTGAATCTGCGAGCACCGGTGACATTGCTGGACGTGGCGCAGCGCGCGGGTGTGTCGGTCGCGACCGCCTCCCGTGTGCTGAACGGCGGGGACCGCGTGCCCCGCCCAGAGCTGCAGGAACGGGTCAAGGCCGCCGCTGACGAGCTCGGCTACACGCCGAACGCGCAGGCGCAGGCGCTGGCCAAGTCGTCGACGAACGTGGTCGGCATCCTGGTGCACGACATCGAGGACCCGTACTTCGCCGCGATCGCGAACGGCGTGATGCGCGCCGCGGACGAGCGCAACCTGCTGGTGATGCTGGCCAGCACGTTCCGTGACTCGGACCGCGAGATCGCCTACCTGTCGTCGTTGCGCGCGCAACGAGCGCGGGCCGCGGTGATGATCGGCAGCCGGCGGACCGATAGCGAGAGCCTGGCGCGGACGGCGACCGAGGTGCAGACCTTCCTCGACTCCGGCGCAGGTCTCGCCCTGGTCAGCCAGTCCGGGATGCCGGCGCACACCGTTGAACCGGACAACCGTTCGGGATCGGCGGACCTGGCCCGCGCGCTCGTCGGGCTCGGGTGGCGCAAGTTCGCCGTACTCGGTGGGCCGGAAACGCTTGCGACCGCACGGGACCGGCGCGACGGCTTCGTCGCGGGCCTGGCCGAGTCCGGGGTGCAGCCGGTGGCGGTCGAGTCCGGCGACTTCACTCGCGACGGTGGGTACGCCGCCGCGGAGCAGTTGCTCGACCGCAAGGCCGATGTGGACTGCGTGTTCGCGGTGAACGACGTGATGGCGGTCGGTGCGATGTCGGCGTTGCGGGCGCGTGGTGTCGACGTACCGGGCCGGCTCGGTGTCGCCGGGTTCGACGACATCGCGACGCTGCGGGACGTGTGGCCGGGGCTCACGACCGTACGGCTGCCACTGGAACAGATGGGCCGTCGCGCGCTGGAGCTGGCCATCGAAGGCGGCGACGCGACGACCGAGACGTTCAAGGCGGAAGTAGTACTGCGGGAGAGCACCGCACGCCGCTGAAATATGCTCATGCGGTGACCGTCTCCGAGATCTTCGACCCGTCGGCCTGGAAACAGGTCGACGGCTTCGAGCTGACCGACATCACGTACCACCGCGCAGTCGACGCCGGTGTGGTGCGGATCGCGTTCAACCGGCCCGAGGTGCGCAACGCGTTCCGGCCGCAGACCGTCGACGAGCTGTACCGCGTGCTGGACCACGCCCGGATGTCCACCGACGTCGGCTGTGTGCTGCTGACCGGCAACGGCCCGTCACCGAAGGACGGCGGCTGGGCGTTCTGCTCAGGCGGCGACCAGCGGATCCGCGGCAAGGACGGTTACAAGTACGCCGAGGGTGCGACGGCCGACTCGATCGACCCGGCGCGCGCGGGCCGGCTGCACATCCTCGAAGTCCAACGGCTGATCCGCTTCATGTCGAAGGTCGTGATCTGTGTCGTTCCGGGTTGGGCCGCGGGCGGCGGGCACAGCCTGCACGTGGTCGCGGACCTGACGCTGGCGTCCGCGGAGCACGGGCGGTTCAAGCAGACGGATGCGGACGTGGCGTCGTTCGACGGCGGGTTCGGGTCGGCGTACCTGGCGCGGCAGGTCGGGCAGAAGTTCGCGCGCGAGATCTTCTTCCTCGGTGACGAGTACTCGGCCGAGGACGCGTACCGGATGGGCATGGTCAACAAGGTCGTTCCGCACGCCGAGCTCGAGGCCGTGGCGCTGGAGTGGGGCAAGAAGATCTGCGCGAAGTCGCCGACCGCGCAACGGATGCTGAAGTACGCGTTCAACCTGATCGACGACGGGCTCGTCGGGCAGCAGTTGTTCGCCGGCGAAGCGACCCGGCTCGCGTACGGCACCGACGAGGCCGCCGAGGGCCGCGACGCGTTCCTCGAGAAGCGCGACCCCGACTGGTCGCCGTACCCGTATGCCTTTTAGATCTTAGGGTTTGTGCCACTTCTGGCTGGCGGCGCCGGAGCAGCCGCGCAGCGTCAGGCGGCCGCCGTTGCCGGGGGCATCGGCGGTCACGCACTTGCCGGCGCTCGGGTTGACCAGTTCGTGCTCGTTGCTCAGGGCAAATTTCTGGGCCCAGCCGCCGTTGCAGTTGACCAGCTGAACCTGAGTGCCGTCGGCGGTCGACGCCCAGGCGAGGTCCATGCACAGGCCCATCGAGCGGACCGTGCCGTCGGGCTGGAACACCCATTGCTGGTTGGCGTTTCCGCCGCAGTCCCAGACCTGTAAGGGGGATCCGTCCCGGCCGATGCCGTCGGTCGCGTTCGGTACGTCGATGCAGCGGTTGGTCTGATCGCTCTTCAGGACGACCGGCGGGGCGGCCACGGCCGGAGGTGCCTGGGTGGTGATGCCGCGCGGCTGAGTCGTCTTGGTCGGCGGCTTGGCGGAAGCGGTCACCGTCGCAGTCGTCGTGGTACGCGCGGTCGTCGTAGCGGTCGCGGTTGTGGTCGCGGTGACTGTCGGCGGCTTGCCGGCGGGCGGCTTCGCGGTGACAGTGGCCGGCGGCAGCGTGATGGTGACACCCGGCATGATGACGGTCTTGACGACCTGCTGCGGATCGCCCTTCACCGTCGTCGTCTTCGTCGGGCCGGTGACCGGCTGCGGCGTCAAGGTCACCGTCGGCGTAACCGTCGGCCGGCTCTGCGGCACGTACGCGACATCGGTGGTGTACGTCGGACCGGAGCCGCCTCCCGTGATCGCGGACGCGCCGATCGCGATCCCGCCGATCAGGGCGGCGACGACCGCGGTGGTGGACCAGGCGCGCCGGTCGGGCAGCCGGCTGATCCGGGGCAACCCGGGGCGGCTGGCGAAGGTGTCCGAGAACCGGGACGATCCGGGGGATCGGCGTGACCGCACGTCTGCTCCTCAGCTCTGCGACGGGGGCGGTGAGCGTGTCTGTGGCCGAGGATGACCCGGCCACCCCGCTGCCGTCAAACGGTGGGCGAAAAGGTGACTGCGATCACTGCGCGAGATCAGATTGTTGCTGAGTGTTCATCCTTTGGCATTGCCATGAGAGCGTTCTCAACCTATTTTCGGATCCGCCAGGTTCTCCGCTTCTGCGTCGCCCACGAGGGAGATCCATGATCGACGAGCTTGTCCGCCGGACCACCGTCATCGAGCTCTGTCTGGCAGAACGGGAAAGCCTTCGCCGGTACGTCGCGAGCCTCCTCGGCCGGGACACCCACGCCGTCGAGGACGTGGTCCAGGAAACGCTGCTGCGGGCGTGGCAGCTGGCCGAGCGGATCGACTGGCAGGACCGCCCGGTGCGGATGTGGATGTTCCGCGTGGCCCGCAACCTCGTCATCGACCACCATCGCCGCGCCGGTCGCGCCGTACCCGTTGGGCTCGGCGCGACGGAGCTGGAGGAGCCGCGCAGTCAGCCCGACCCGGCCGAGCAGGTCATCGACCGGCGGGTGCTGGTCGAGGTGCTGCAGCGGTTGTCGCCGGCGCATCGTGAGGTCGTCGCCCGAGTGCATCTGCTCGGTCACGCCGGCGAGGACGTGGCGGCGGTGCTCGGCGTACCGATCGGCACGGTGAAGTCGCGGGCGCACAACGCGGTCCGGCAGATCCGCGCCGAGCTCGCCCGTACCGACTGGGCCGGAGCCGCCGCATGACCGGCATGGGAGGCGGCGGTGGGATTCGCGGATATCTCGGGTATGCCGGTCTGGTCCTGCTCTTCCTCGTCCTGCTCAACCTCCTGGTCCGGCGACTCGGCGGCTGGCAGAAGCTGATCGGCTGGATCGGCCGTCAGATCAAGCAGACCGTCCGCGCGTTCGCCGAGCCGATCGCTGCCCGTCGTCGCTACCGTCGCCGGCTCCGCCTCCTGATCCAGGCGCTGCGCGACAGCGAGGGCTGGGCCGAGGCGGAGCGGGCCATGATCGCCGCCGCGGGCATCAGCCCAGGTGTGGCGCCGTACGCCGTCGCGCTGGCGAAGCGCCGGATCGGGGTCCTGGTCGCCGCGGCGTCGGACCTGGAGCCGCCGGAGCCGTGGAGCGCGGACGCACGGGATTCGCGGCTGTGGTGGATCGATCGCTCGGAACTCCCGGAAACCGGCTCGGTTCGGGAGATGCCGCTGCTGGTCTGCATCGGCACCGACAGCACCGGCGGGTACGTGCTGATGCTCGACCTGCTCTCCGGTCCGCGGACGCTCTCGGTGTACGGCGTGGACCGGACGGCCCGTGCCGTCGTCCAGGCCATGGCCGCGCAACTCGACGTGCGGCTGCCGGTCGGCGCGATCGAGGTTGCCGAGGGCATCCATCCGCGGCACGACGGGATGCCGCTCGAGGAGGCCGCGCGCCGGCTGGGCGCCTGGTTCGTCGTCGGCGCCGGACCGTTGGCCGGGCCATTGCAGGCCGGTCGCCGGATGCTCAGCCTCGGCGTCGCCCGCGGCAGCAGCCGCCTGCTGGAGGCGCTGCCGGACCAGACGTTGCGGCTGCACGGCGGCGCGACCTGGCTGCGGATCGATCCGTTGCCGTTGGCAAAGGCCGTGGCGCGGTCGATCCGGCGGCTGCCACCGCACGAGTTCGAGAGCGGCGTGCCGTTCGGTCCGGAGACCGTGAGCACCGACGACCTGAGTGACCTGGAACTGCCGGCTGGGTCGGTCGGAGTCTCCGCGGTCCCGGACCGGAAGGAGGCGTCGTGGAGCTGAACCTGACCACCGTCGACTCCCGCTCCGGTTCCCGCTCCGACCAGGTCGTCCGGATCCCGCGCGGCCTGTCGGTCGGCGGCTTCGCCGACGGTCTCGGCAAACCCGGTACGACGCTCTTCCTCGGACGCCGGCGCCTCGACCCGGCGCTGCCGCTCGCCAGGTCCGGGGTCCGCGAAGGCGGCGTGATCGGGCTCGGCGGAGCGGTCGACGTACCGGATCTGCTGCAGGGAACGCCGACCGGGCACGCGCCTGTCGTCGTCGAGTTGCATGCGGTTTCCGGGCCGCAGGCCGGGCGGGTCTGGCGGGTCGGTCCGGGTAGTCACGAGATCGGTGCGGACCCCCAGTGTGCGATCCGGCTCGAAGGTACCGGCGTACCCGAGCGTGGGTTGTGGGTGACTGTCGGGCCGAGTGGTGACGCGTTCTGGCACCGCACCGAGGATGTCGGCGGGCTGGTGTCGAGTCGGCAGATCGGGCCGCCGGAGGACGACGCGGCGACCAGCGCGATCCGGGTGTACGACGAGGAGACCGCGCACGAGCCGCCGGTGGTGATCGACCCGGACGACGTGCCGATCGGTCAGGTGAACACGTGGGCGCCGGACGAGGACCTCGTGGTCGGACCGGTGCTGTTGCGGTGCAGCGGGTCGCTCGAGCCGCCGGCCGCCGTACGGCTGGCCGACGACGGGTTCACGCTCGACTACAACCGGCCGCCGCGGCTCGCGCCGCACCTCGACGACGAGAAGGTCCGGCTGCCACCGCCGCCGGCGCCACCACAGCGCAGGCCGTTCCCGTGGCCCGTCGTGCTGGCGCCGGTCGTGCTCGGCCTGGTGATGGTCGGGTTGTTCAACTCGTACTACTTCCTGGTCTTCACGCTGCTCAGCCCAATGATGATGGGGATGAACTTCTTCTCCAGCCGGAAGACCAACCGCGCCGACCACATCGAGGCCCGGCGCAAGTACTTCGCCCGCAAGGCGGCCCTGGAGGACGAGATCTCCGCCGCGGTCACCCGCGAGCGGCTGATCCGCAACCTGACCGCGCCGGACCCGGTGCGGATCGCGCAGCTCGCGACCCGGCCGGGCAGCCGGTTGTGGGAGCGCCGGCGCAGCGACCCGGACTACCTGCTGCTGCGGCTCGGTACGGCGGACCAGGCGTCGTTGAAGGAACTCGACGACCAGGGCCGCGAGGAGAACCACCGGACGATCCGCTGGACGATTCCGGATGCGCCGATCGCCGTACCGCTGCGTGGTCACGGCGTACTGGGGATCTCCGGCAAGCCCGCGACGACCCATGCGCTGGCGCGGTGGCTGACGATCCAGGCCGCCGTACTGCATTCGCCGCAGGCGCTGCGGATCGTCGTACTGGCGGAGGCGGACACTGCGCACGAGTGGGGCTGGGTGCGGTGGCTGCCGCACCTGCGGCCCGACAAGGCTCCCGCGGCGGTGCTGATCGCCAACGACGACGCGACCACCGCGGCGCGCATCGGCGAACTGGTGTCGCAGGTGCAGGGCCGGCACCGGAAGGCCACAGCGTCGAGTACGCCGGACCCGGTCGACACCGAGATCGTGGTGATCGCGGACGGGTCGCGGCGGCTGCGCGACGTACCGGGATTCGTGCAGGTGCTGACGGACGGGCCCGCGGTCGGCGTGTACGCCGTGTGCCTCGACAAGGACGAGCGCCTGCTGCCGCAGGAATGCAGCGCGGTGGTCGCGGCGGCTGCCGAGACGCTGACCGTACGGCGACCCGGGCTGCCGGACCAGACGGCGGTCCGTGCGGATCTGGTGTCGCCGGAGTGGTGTGAGCAGATCGCCCGCGCGCTGGCGCCGGTGCGTGACATCAGCCCGGACCACGACGCGGGCCTGCCGAAGCTGGTGAAGCTCCTCGACGAGCTCGAACTGGAGCCGCCGACGCCGGAGGCCCTGCTCACCCGGTGGCAGCGACGGCCTGCGAGTACGTCGTTCGTCCTCGGCACCGACTTCGACGGGAAGTTCGTCGTCGATCTGGTTGCCGACGGCCCCCATGGGTTGATCGCGGGTACGACGGGATCCGGCAAGTCCGAGCTGTTGCAGACGCTCGTCGCGTCGCTGGCCGTGGTGAACCGGCCGGACGAGCTGACGTTCGTGCTCGTCGACTACAAGGGCGGCAGCGCGTTCAAGGAGTGCGCCGGCCTGCCGCACACCTTGGGCATGGTGACCGATCTCGACGCCCACCTGGTCGAGCGGGTACTCGAGTCGTTGGACGCCGAGCTGCGGCGGCGCGAACGGATCCTGGCGAACGCCGACGCGAAGGACCTCCCGGACTACCAGGCGAAGCGGGCCGTCGACCCGGAGCTGGCGCGGTTGCCGCGGCTGCTGCTCGTGATCGACGAGTTCGCCGCGATGGTGCGCGAGATCCCGGACTTCGTCCCGGGCCTGATCGGGATCGCGCAGCGCGGCCGTTCGCTGGGGATCCACCTGATCCTCGCGACGCAGCGGCCGGCCGGTGTGGTGACCGCGGACATTCGCGCGAACACGAACCTGCGGATCGCGTTGCGGGTCACCGACCAGTCCGAGAGCCAGGACGTCGTGGACGTGAACGAGGCGGCGTCGATCAGCCCGGGGATCCCGGGGCGGGCGCTGATCCGGCGCGGGCCGCGGCTGGCGGACCTGTTCCAGACCGCGTGGGTGGGTGCCGAGCGGACCGACGAGGCAGCCGCAACCGGGCCCGTGGACCCGGCGAGTATGCAGGTCACCGAGTTGCCGTGGGCCGAGCTCGGACGGGCGGTCGATCGCGACGCGCTGCCGGATCCTGACGACGAGGCGGCGAACGGGCTCGCGGTGACGGATCTGCAGGCGCTCGTCGAGGCGGTCCGTGCGGCGGCGGGTGAGTTGCCGGACTTCGCCGTACAGCCGAAGCCTTGGCAGCCGGCGCTGGAGCCGCAGATCCTGCTCGACGCGTTGCCCGGGACCGATCGCGCGATGTTCGTGCCGTATGCGCTGGAGGACATTCCGGCGTTGCAGCAGCGGCGGGTGGCGGGGATCGACTTCGAGACCTTCGGGCATCTGTACGTGATCGGGGCGCCGCGGTCCGGGCGTACCCAGGCGCTCCGGACGATGGCCGGGTCGGCCGCGAAGAACCTGAGCGTCGCCGATCTGCACATCTACGGTATCGACGCGGCCGGCGGTGGGCTCGCGCCGCTGGAGACGTTGCCGCACTGCGGTGCGGTCGTCTCGCGGCACGACATGGAGCGGATGACGCGGCTGCTGCGGAAGCTGAACCAGGAGCTCAGCGAGCGGCAGGAGCTGGCCGGACAGCACAATGCGACCGGGCTGAACGAGCTGCGGAAGAGCTTGCCGAAGGCCGAGCGGCCCGCGCACATTCTGGTGTTCATCGACGGCTGGGATGCGTTGTCGGCGTTGCTCGACGATCACGACCACGGGCAGCTGCTGCAGGACGTGATGCGGCTGCTGCGTGAGGGCGGCGGCCTCGGGATCCACCTGATCGCCACGTCGGAGCGGTCGTTGCTCGGTGGGCGGCTGGCCTCGCACAACGACCACAAACTCTTGCTGCGGCAGGCGGATCGGACGGACTACCAGGCGGCCGGCCTGCGGGTGGCGAAGGTGCCGTCGATGGTGCTGCCGGGTCGCGGGTGGCACGTGCTGACGGCCACCGAGACGCAGGTCGCCGTACTCGCGGCCGGCGGTGGGTCGGAGCAGGTCGACGCGATCAAGGCGATCGCGGCCGCGGCGATCAAGCGGGACGCGAAGGTGCCCGCGACGCGGCGCCCGTTCAAGGTCGCGGAGCTGCCGTCGTCGGTGGAGTTCGCGCAGGCCTTCGAGCGGGTGCCGGCGGCGGATCGCCGGCCGCAATGGGGCCTGATCGGACTCGGTGGCGACGAGGGCGGTGCGGTCGGCGTCGACCTGGCCGGTGTCGGATCGTCGTACGCGGTACTCGGGCCTCCTGGCTCCGGCCGGAGCAACGTGCTGTCGTGTCTGGCGGTGTCGCTGCTCGCCGGCGGCTCGTCGTTGATCGTGATCACGCCCCGCGAGTCGCCGCTGCGGATGCTCGCGCGGCATCCGAACGTGACGCTGATGAGCCAGGCGGATCCGGCCGAGGACGTACTGCGGTCCGCCGTCGATCAGGTACCGGGTCCGAAGGTGGTCGTGATCGACGACGCGGACCTGGTGATGACGGCCGCCGCGGACAAGCTGCTGAAGGAGATCGTGGTGTCCGGCCGGGACCAGGGCCTGGCCGTGGTCTTCGCCGCCACCACGGACGGGTTCCAGTCCGGGATGAGCGGCTGGGCGTCGGCGGCCCGCCGGGCCCGCCGCGGACTGTTGCTCGAGGCCCGTTCCATCTCCGAGGGCGACCTGATCGGCGTCCGCCTAGGCCCGAACATCATCCGAGCCACCCCCCGCCCCGGCCGGGCTTGGACCACATCCCCCGCGTCCCAACCCCTAACCGTCCAAGTCCCCCTCACCGTCCTGCTCCCCGCCTGACTTTGAGAACCCACCAACCATTTTTCGCGCGGCGAAATGGTTGGTGGGTTCTCAAAGACGGACTACTTGGCCTGGTTGAGGGAGTTGCTGATGCCTTGGTCGAATTCCTCGGCGTTCTTCTTGATGCTGTTGAACATGTCCGAGAAGTCCTGGATGCCCTTGACCGCGGCCTTCAGGCTGGTGTCGAAGTTGTTGTAGGTGTTCCGGATGACCTCGCTGGACTGCTTGAAGACCATGCCGTCGTCGACCAGGGTGTTCACCCGCGTGCGCAGGTTCTCGATCATCGGTGAGATCTGGTCGTGGGCGTTGGTCATCAGGGTGGTGACCTCGACGATCTTGCCGTAGTCGAGGTTGATGCCGTCGTAGGCCATTGCTGCGCTCACTCTCTCTGGTGGGTGTTACACGGCGGGCGCGACGTAGGAGTCGTCGTCCTCTTCGGGCTTGTTGGCCTCGACGCTGGCCGGGGTCTCGACCCAGTCGGCCGGCGACCCGTCGGGTTTGTTCGGGCCCCGGGTGAACTCGCTCCAGGTGCCGTCGCTGTTGGTGGTCTTCATCGTGCCGCTGCCGTTGGTCTGCAGCTGGGTGTCGTTGTGCACGGTGCTGCCGTCCGGGTACTCGCTGTCGGTGATGATGTGGTGCCGGTCATCGCCGTACGTCGTCACCGAGTGGTACGTCTTGCCGTCGTACGTGACCGTGGTTTCCTCGCGGGTGACGTTGCCCTTGTCGTCGACGTCCAGGTGCGTGTGGATGTTGCCGCGGTCGGTCGTGATCGTCTGGTCCAGCGGCGGGTGGTCACCCGGGTTCGTCGCGCTGCAGAAGTCCGGCTGGTCCGCGACGGGTCCCGTGCACTGATCCTTGTGAGCCTGGTAGTAGTCCCACTGCGACTTGTCGCGGTAGTAGTTCGACAGCGCGAGGTTGCTGTTGGTCGCGTTCATGCCCTGGGAGATCTCGGCGTCGAACTGCAGGAACGCCTCGCCGACCGAGCCGAACGAGTTCGCGAGTTCCTTCAGGCCCTTCTCGGCCTTGGTCATCGTGCCTTCGGCGTTCGTGTGCAGGTCGGTGATCGCGGACGCGATGATGCTGCTGCCGAGGACGCTGCCGTCGTCGTAGGCCAGCGTGCTGAACAGGCTGTCGTCGAGCGTCGGCTTGATGTTTCCCGCGAGTTCTTCCAGGTCGACCTTGGCGTCGTTGAGCAGGTTGTAGTCCATCTTGAGTCGATCCGGCACAACCCCTCCTCGGCGTCGATGGTTCCGTACTGACCACGCCGGAGCAGCCGGTCGGGTTCATTTCGATCTGAACCCGAGCGGTGGGTACGGCGTGGTCTGGGTAGAGGCACCGGGATCGCACCGGATCCAGCAGGGAGGGGAACGCATGCCACGGCCGAGCGACTGGGACGCCATCGGGCTCGGCGGCGACCCGACCCCCGGTGATCCCGAGCAGATCGGTCAGCTGGCCGAGGTGCTGCAGAAGCTCGGCGGCAAGGCGCGGGAGATCGTCACCGCCGTCGAGTCGGTGATGAACACCAACAACGACAGCGTGTTCGTCGGCGCCACCGCGGAGGCACTGCGCGGCAAGGTGGACGGACGGCTGCGTGGTCACGTCGAGGACGTCGCGACCGCCTTCGAGACCTCGGCGCAGGCGCTGCGCGACTGGCGCGGTGTGGTCGACGAGCAGCAGCGCAAGGCGGACGGGGCGCTGAACGCCGGCCGCGGTCTGGCCGCGGACGATCCGAACCGCGAGACCCAGAAGGGCATCGCCGAGCAGGCCGGCCGGGACCAGTCCGACCAGGCCTCGACGTACGCCGGACGGATCAACGGCGTCTCCGACATCCAGCTGCCGATCTCGGAGTGCGAGGCGTTCTGGGAGGCGTTCAAGTGGCTGGCGATCATCCTGATCATCCCGGCGCTGATCTTCGGCGGCCCGATCGCGCTGCTCGCGCTGGGCGTGAACCTGGCGCTGTTCATCAAGACCATCGTCGACGTCGCGAACGGTGACGCGACCTTCCTCGACCTGTTCCTGGCCGGCCTCGGCCTGATCGCGCCGACCACCAAGGCGCTGCCGATCTTCAGCATCCTGAAGGGCATCGCGAAGGGGATCGGCGCCGGTGTCAAGGGCATCGCGAACACCTTCCGGACCGTCTTCAGCAAGGACTTCCTGTTCAACAGCCTGCTGGTCGGGCTGAAGGGGATGCCGATGCTGGCCGGCCTGGCGATCAAGGAGACCGGGCTGTTCGTGATCTCGAACATCCGGAACTTCGCGATCACCACCGGCCAGTTCGTCAGCACTTTCGACAAGGTCGCGCTCGGCGCGTTCAACTCGTTCAAGACCGGGATCACCACGTTCCGGCCGGGCTCGATCGTGACCGGGTTCAAGTCGGCCTGGAACGGGGTCGCGACCTCAGGGTTCGGTCAGTTCGTCAGCGGGCACTTCGGTGGCCTGCAGTGGACCCGGATGATCCTGCCGGTCGCCGCGGACGAGATCCGGGCCTTCAAGGCGCTCGGGATGTCGAACTTCGCGGCCTTCACCCAGGCGCTGAAGGTGGGCGTGATCGGGCGCGGCGTGTTCGCCGAAAACGTTTTCGGCCTGCCGACGGTGGGCGCGCTCGGCCGCGGGATCGGCGCGATCCCGATCGAGCACGGCGCCGGTGCCGGAGTCGGCAAGACCAGTTTCCTGCAGCAGCTGGTCAAGCCCGAGATCCGGATCCCCTCGGTGCACATCAACAGCATCGGCGTGGCGGTGGAGGGCGGCTTCAAGGGCGGTCAGGTGTTCACCGCGCTCGACGAACTGCACCTTGCACCGATGCAGAACATCAGCAGTACGAACATCGGCGTCAGCGTGCACACGCCGACCACGGTCACCACCGGCGGCGTCCACATCCCGGCCACCGCCGGTACGCCGGGGGCCGTCAACGTCATCACCAACATTCCGTCGCCGCACGTCGGCGTACCGGCGACCAGCGGCAACAACGCGATCAACGGACTCGTCCACGGCCTGCCGAACCAAGGGCAGATCGGTACGCCGGTCCTGAACGGCGTCAACCACGCGCTCCCGACCCCGGGGTCGACGAGTATCAGCGACCTGGTCGGCTCCGGGTTGCGGAACAACCCGCCGACGATCTCCTCGCACTTCGCGACCACGATCGGCGAAGGCACCTCGCACGGCTTCCAGGCGAACCACGTCCGGCTCTCGATCGACGAGATCGTCAACCTGCCGGCGCCGAACGCGCACGGCAGCACGCACGCGGTGAGCGCGCCGACGGTCGACCGCGTGAACGCCGCCCTCGACCTGCTGACCGGCGGCCCGGCCAACCTCAAGATCGGTGCCCCCAGCAACCTTCACGTCGGCACCCCGCCGGTGGGCGGCGCCCAGCACGTCGCCACGCCCCCTGGCGTTCCGGGGAGGTCGGAGATCCCGTTGAGCGGGTTGCCGGACCATCCCGGTGTCGTGGTGAAGGTGGAGCGGTTCGACGGCGGTATGACGCAGTTCAACCTGCACGGCGGCGGGCCGAACGGGCGGCTGGACCCGCTGAGCGGCGGCCACCTGCGGTTCACCGACACCTCCACCGGTACGACGACGCGCTTCGACAGCAACGGGATCGTCGTCGATCACGGCGTACGGCTGACCAAGGCGGACGGGATGCCGCGGATCGACGACCGCGTGCTGGTCAAGCAGCCCGACGGTCAGTTCCGGGTCACCGGCCTGGACGGCAACGCCGTACCCGAGAACCTCACCGTGCGGCAACTGGACACCGGCGGCGTACAGATCCTGGGCAAGGACGGTGCGAGCTGGCACTACACCGCGAACGGGAAGCTGGACGGCCAGAACGTCACGTCGTCCTGGAACGGCGACGTCGCGGGAAAGGCAGGTGTGTTCGGCAAGGCCGACGACCTCGATACCACGGTCGGGATCCAGAAGGAGCTCGGCGACGATATCGGGCTGCGGCCGGAGCTCGGCTCCGCGGTTCCGGTGCGGCCGGCAGGGTTGTCGGAGACGGCGTTCAATCAGCTCGCGACGACCTTCGACGCCGCCGGCCTGCGGCAGTTCCAGGGGATGGGCGACGTCGTGAGCCGCAGTACGACGAGTGTCGACGGTCTGTCGCGGACCGTTCACGTCAGCAAGCCGGGCTTCGCGGACGAGCTGACGATCACGGTACTGCGGAACCCGCAGACAGACTCGGTCCGGGTGATCGGGACCGCGGACGGCGTGAACACGTTCGACAAGACCTGGAGCGGGTCGCAGTTCGCGAACCTGACCGCGGACCAGTTCCACGCGCTGCCGAAACCTGCGCAGTGGGACCAGACCGCGGGGAAGGGCAAGCAGCTCGATGCCGCCTGGGAGCAGGACCTGGCGGCGAAGGTGGCGGTGTTCCGGGTCGGGGACGACACGGACGCGATCGTGAACGCGAAGCTGACGGACACCGGCCGGGTGCAGCAGGCGCAGGCGAAGGTCGACGCCGCGCTGGAAGACGTCGCGGTGCGCGGACTCCGGGGTGACGGCCCGTCGACCGGTCTGTCGGTCGGCGAGCAGGTGCACCTCGACCTGCGCGCCGCCCAGGCCGAGCTGTCGACCGCGAAGACCGCCTTCGAGACGAGGTACGGCCTGCAGGTCGCCGACATCCAGTCCCAACTGGACACCCTCACCGCCCAGTCCCTGAAGGATCGCCCCCGCCTCCTCGGCGGCCACAACGGCCACACGACTCCTCCGGGCCGGACTCGGCCGGTTGCTGCTCCTGGGTTCGGGCGGGAGTTCGACGGGGCGTCGTTCGGGAGTGAGAGTGAGCTGGGCGGGTTTGTCGTCGCCATGCCCGAGGGGACGAACCGGACGTTCGCGTTCGTCAAGGAGGTCGGTACCGACGATCCGTTGATCATGGTCACGAAGGACATGAGTAATGGCATCTACCGCAACCCGGACGGTCTCCCGCAGGCGAACGGCGGTAACTGGCGCACCCACACCGTCGAGCTCGTCAGCTACCCAGCGAAGGTCGGCGACCAGGCCGGCATCACCATCCGCGACGAAGCCACCCAGTTCCTCCTGGACGTCTTCAAGGGCCGCATCAACCTCGCGAACCACCGCCCGATGGAGCCGGTGATCAGCGCGGACGGCCGGTTCGCGCTCCAGATCACCAACGACCGGCACGTCATTGCCAGCGGCAACGGCATGCACCTGGACGAACCGGGCTCGGTCTCGATGCCACCGGGCGGACAGCAGCTGACCGTCGGCGTGCAGGCAACCGACTTCGCCGGTGCCGCCGGCAACGATCTCCGGCTGCTCGACAACCCCTGGTACAAGCCCGAGTTCGGCACCGACGACGCGCTGCGGGCGATCTCGCACGAGCTCGACAACCCGCAGCAGGTCGAGAACGCCTATACGTACCTGAAGTCGATCATGAGCTTCACCGCGAAGCAGGTCGACAAGCACGGGATCCCGATCGGTGACTACGCCGGTAAGGCGCCGTACCGCGGTCTGACTGATCCGGCCGTGAAGAACGACTGGGCGGTGCTGCCCCGGACGCGGCCGAACATCGTGCTGGAGTCGCTGTCCGGCCCCGACCGCGCCGCGACGCTGAAGCTGCTCCGCGAGACGCCGGCGATCGGCGACACCACGATCTGGAAGGAAGTCCGGCAGTACCTGCTGGGCGGCGGCGAGGTGGCCGGGCACGGCATCAACAACGCGACGATCGCGGGCGAGAAGGCGCTGCTGTTCGAGTTCCGGACCGTACCGGACGGGCTGAAGCATCTGGTCCCGAAGCAGGCGACTCCGGTCGTCAACGTGACCGACACCCTCGCGGGCCTCGGACCGCGGCGCGCAGACGTGGTTCGGCAGCTCGACACCGTCCTGAACAACCCGGCGAACCGCGACGACTTCGCCAGCTGGTTCGGTGAGCTGAAGCCGAACCTGGCCGGCAAACCGCCGGAGAAGCTGGTGGGCTTCGCCAGTGCCACGCAGAAGGCCGAATGGTTGCTGACGCACCGCCCCGAGACCTGGCAAGGCCTGGTCCAGGAGCCGGTGATCGTCAACATGGTCCACGTCGCGCACACCCCGCCGCCCCCACCGATCCGCCAGCACCAGCTCACCGGCGCGTTCAACGACCACACCGTCGTACGGCCGACCGGCGCACAGCCACATGTCACCGGTCCCAACGCGGAACGCTTCACCGTCCACGTCCTGCAGGACGGCGGGTTCCGGGTCGTCGGGCCACGCGGTCAGATGCAGCGGTACGGCGTCGACGGCGCGCATCTCGGCGACGGGACGATGCTCAACGATCCGTTTCACCTCCGCGGCTCGTTCTTCACTGAGACGGACCCCGCCGGCGGGTTGCGGGCGGTGGACGTCAACGGGACGCCGCTGCCGCACACGACCGTCGAGCAGTTGCCGAACGGGCAGTTCCGGGTCGCGGACACCGCTCTCGGCGATGTCCGGTGGCACGGTCAGGACGGTCTGTACCGCGGCTCCGGGATCCGGGTCGCCGATCCGGCGCGTCAGGGTCAGGTCTTCCTCTACCACCAGCTCGGCCAGGAGCCGGTGTTGCTCGACAACGCCGGCGCGCAACTGCCCGGCACGGTCACCACGTTCGAGGGCGGCTTCCGGGTCACCGAGGCGAACGGGATCGCCCGCACCTTCGACGACGCCGGGATCTACGTCGACCGCCGGATCCCGCTCGGTGCGCCGAACGCGCAGCAGATCGTGATCCACGACGTCAACAACCACCTCACGCTGCACGACCCGGCCGGTGCCGGCCGAACGATCGGGCCGGTGCAGGGCGGCGGCTACCGGGTCGTTGACGGCGGCAACTACCACGTGTACGACGGCGACGGCGCGTTCCAGGCGCACGGTCACACCGTCGACCTGCCGGGCGAGACAGGCTTCCTGGAGATCGCCGGGAACACCGCGCGACGGCTGGACGTCAACTACCAGCCGATCCAGGGCCGCACTGTCACGTTCAACGCCGGCGAGTTCACGGTCACCCGCGCCGGCGGCCACGACGTCTTCGACCAGCAGGGCGGCGTACTGCGGCAGATCACCGACCTCGACGGGCACGGTCTCGGCGCCGGCGCCACCCGCGTGACCCGCGACCAGAACGGCATCGTCACCTGGACCGATCGCAACGGCGCCGCGGTACCGACCCCGCACCGCGTCACGGTCGACCAGCACGGCGTCGTACGGCTCGAGATCAACGCCCCGGGCAGTCCGCGCAACGGTGAGTTCCACGTGTTCTCCCGGGACGGACACCTCACCGAGCAGGGCTTCCCGGTGGTGCGCAACGGCCGCCCGACCGAGTTCACGTACGTCGTCAACCGCACCGACAACACGTGGCGCCGGGTGGACAACGCAGCTGTCGACGGCACGGGGAACTTCCAGCACGGAAAGGTCGACATCGCCGGTCTCGACAACGGCCGGATCCGGTTGCAGAGCTCCACCGCCAAGGAGGTCGAGGTCTTCGAGCGCCGGTGGTTGCCGGACGGCACGATCCTGGACAGCTTCCGGAAGACCGACACCCTCGGGTACGGCGCGTTCGATCGTCGGACCACGTGGGCGACGTACGACGCGAACGGGGTACTGACGAACTGGGGCAAGCGGCATTTCGGCACCGATGGAGCCTCCTGGCGGGACTACGACCACCACGGCAACTCGGTGCGCGACTACCAGCAGGGCCTGCAGAAGTACGCCAACCCGATCGCGGAGCAGCCGACGCCGCTCGGCAAGGCCGACAAGGAGATCACCGGTCACGTGCTGGCGATCAAGGACGGCCGCAACTGGACATGGCACCGGTACGACGCGCAGGGCGTGCATGTTGCGGACGGCAACCGCACCCTCGAGGCGATCGGCGAGGGCTGGACCGACACGGTCCGGGTGCTGGAGAACGGCAACGAGGTCACCCGGGTCGCCCAGCAGAAATGGGGGACCTGGCACGGGCCGGACACCGCCCGGCAGTACCAGGAGTTCAAGCTCGAGGCCGGCGCCGGGCATCCGACGAGGTCGGGCGAGTTCGAGGTCCAGTCGCCACAGCTCAAGTCGGTCGGCAAGGGCGAACTGCTGGACAACGGCGCCCTGCTCAAGACGGTCCGGCAGGGCGATCAGCGGCCGCCGATCTGGGTCCGGGAGAACTTCCTGGACAACCCGCCGACCACCGGCAGCGTCGCCCACATCTCCGGCGACAACCGGTTCCAGATCTTCCGCTGGGACACCTCCGGCAACGGCATCGACGCAGGTCAAGGCATCCGGTACGTCGGCACCGACGAGTCGATCGTCGACGTGAACCTGAACGGCGAGTTCGTCCGCTCGAAAGGCAAGCTGCACGACGGCACCGAACTCAAGGTCGGCGACCACGCCACCACACCGGGGACCGCCCACCCGAACTCGACCACGCCATGGACAGCCGGGGACGTCAACGGCTGGCGGGTGTTCGACAACACCAACGGCTGGCGCGACGTCGCCGAGGTCGACGGGCTCCCAGGCTGGACCGTCGTCCGGGAGAGCCACCCGGGCGGCGCCGTCCGCGAGTACACGCAACCGGGCGATCGCAACATCTGGGTGCAGCGGGACCCCCACGGCAACCTGGTCGGCAGCTCACACCGGACCCCGGCGCCGGTCGGCGGCAACCATCGGTACGTCGTGGCGACCGGGACCGCCGACTCGTCGCACTGGCGCTGGCAGGAGCTCGACCACAACGGCGTACCGATCGCCGGCCGCGAGGGTGACCGCTTCCACTTCAAGGGCTCCGGCGACGAGCGCGTCAGCTGGGACAACTCGTTCCGCGATTTCGATGCCGGGGGCAACCTGATCCGGGACCGGCACCTGCTCGACGAGCGGCGTTTCGTCGAGTCGTGGCAGGACGGCAACCAGTGGCGGGTTGCTGAGTTCGACAAGGCCGGCGTCGAGGTCGCGGACACCACGCGGCTGGAGCGGCAATGGCTGGACGCGGAGGGGAACTGGCAGCACAACTGGACCGCCGGGTCGCAGCACTTCCGCGACAGCCTGCCGCAGAACGGGCAGGTCATGCCGCAACTCGTCCGCGAGACGCCGACGCACGTCGGCGACGGGCGGCCGATCCGCGTCCGCGAGTACAAGCTCGAGAACGGGCAGACGGACCTCGGGCAGTGGAAGGAGTTCGACTTCGACAAGGTCGTCCGGGAGCGGGTGGCGTCGGGGAACAACTTCCTGGAGACCGACAAGATCCACGGTCAGTGGAAGCTTTACGACCAGCAGGGGCAGGTGATCGGGGAGCGGTCGGACAACGGTCTCGTGTTCGAACTGCGGGACGGGCGGCTGACGCTGACCGGCAACGAGTTCGACTTCCGTGGCGCGCTGACGGAGTACCGCGGCTGGAACACCCGGATCGCCGACGCGCAGCGGCAGCCCTGGCTGATGCAGTCCGACTGGACGTTGAGTGACAAGACGCTGACGCCGGGCGGAAACGTGTTCCGGGAGGCGACCTACGCGCCGTTCTCGCGGCTGCTCACGCAGAAGGTGCTGCTCCAGGTCGGGACCGAGTTCATCCTGGACTACGCGGCCAGTCTGATGATCCTGGGCATCGTCGCGGAGGCGCAGAACAAGCCGTTCACCGGCAACGACGCGTTGAAGGCGCTGATGAACGCGGCCGTCGGCGCGACCCTGAAGTCGGTCGCCGGCGCGGCACTCACCGAGACCAAGCTCGGCGGGTCGCTGCGAAACCTCAAGCAGAACATGGGGAACCTGGACGGCGGCAAGCCGATCACCAGACGGCCGAACAACAACGACGCCACCTGGGGCGTGGAGTGGGCCGGTAACACCAGCCCGGTGCGCTGGCGCGGCGGCATCTTCGACTACAGCCTGAACATGTTGCTGCTGCCGCTGACCGGCTTCGTGAACGGGACGATGAACGCTGCGATCTTCGGCGTACCGAACGCCGACGGGAAGACGGTCAAGCTGTCCGGCTGGGAGGCGGTCGGCGAGGGCGGGATCGCGGTCCTGAACGGGTACGCGATCGCCAACAGCCTCGGTCTGCTGAAGCTGATCGGCGGGAACTTCGGGGCCGGCCGGTTCTTCCAGAAGGCCGGTTTCGCCGACATCGTGCTGACGATGCCGCTGCGGCTGTTCGAGAAGGGCATCGGCGGGGTGTTCCTGACCCCGGCGATCCGCGCGTCGATCAACCCGGCGTGGTATCAAGTTCCTCCTGTCGAAGGAGCACAGTGACGAATCGCTACGTGGCCCCGAAGGGCCGGGGTACCTATCGCCGGATCACCGAGGCACTGCGGGCCGCCGCGCCCGGGGACGTCGTCGTCGTCGGCGCCGGCGAGTACGCCGAACAGCTCCGGCTGGACCGCTCCGTCGCAATCGTTGCCGAAGGCGCCGTTGTGCTGGTCGGCCCGCCCGGGGAGCCTGCCGTCGTGGCCGAAGGGCTGGAGTGCACGCTGCGCGGGCTGGCGATCCGGGCCGCGGACGGCGACGGCAGTACGCCGGCCGTCGGCGTCGCGCCGGGTGCCGGGCTGCTGCTCGACGACTGCACCGTGACCGGCGGCCGGATCCATGCCCGCGGCAACGAAGGCGGCGGTTCCGACCTGACGGGGTACGGCGTGACCACGCTGATGCTGCGCGGGACGAGGGTCGAGAAGGGACGACTGGCCGCGCTGCACCTGTCCGGGCGGGTCCGGGCGAAGGTCGAGGACTCCGTGATCGACACGATCGACGGGATCGGCGTGGTGCTGTCGGGCACCGCGTTCCTCGACGCGTCCCGGCTGCGGCTGAACGCGACGTCCGGGTACGGGTTCCGGCTGCGCGGATCGAGCCGGCTGGAAGCGACCGACGGCGTCATCCGGCAGACCGCGATGGCCGGCGTACTGCTCGAGGACTCGTCGACTGCAACGCTGACCGACGTACGGATCGAGCACTCAGGTGGCCCGGGGATCCACGCGGCCGGTACGGCGACGGTCGAGCTGACGGACTGCCGCGTCCGGAACGCGAAGGCGAGTGGCCTGGTCGCGCAGGACCAGTCCGACCTGACGGCATCCGACTGCATCGTGACCGACGCGGGCGCAAACGCCTTGCTGGCCTCGGATTCCGCGACCGCGACGTTGACCGACAGCCGGTTCGATCGATCGGTGTTCAGCGCCGTACACCTGACTGGTACGGCGGTCGTCCGGTTGACGGACTGTCTGGTGCGTGAGGGAGC
This sequence comes from Kribbella sp. NPDC055110, assembly GCF_053607525.1. Lineage (NCBI taxonomy): Bacteria > Bacillati > Actinomycetota > Actinomycetes > Propionibacteriales > Kribbellaceae > Kribbella > Kribbella sp. NPDC055110. The sequence goes on along the minus strand of NZ_JBSGTS010000004.1, from coordinate 213,671 downwards.
GGAGCACGGCGTACACGCAACCGCGTCGTCGCGGGTCGAGCTCACCAGGTGTGGGATCAGCGACGTCGGGCTGACCGGGTTGTCGGTGGTCGACGGGGCGACCGCCGAGGCCGTCGAGTGCCGGGTCAGCGGCGGTGGTACCGGCGTACATCTGGAGTCGAGTGCGGCCACCGGGCTGCGTGGCTCGTCGGTCAGCGGGACGGTCGGCACCGCGATCGAGGTGGCCGGTGCGGGGCTCGCGACGCTGGACGCCGTACGGGTGAGTGGCTCGAAGGCGGCCGGGATCGTGATCGGTGCGGGAGCTGCGGCGGAGGTCTCGGCGTCGGCGATCGAGGACTGCGGCGGATCCGGTCTGGTGGTGTGGTCCGCCGCCGCGCCGACGGTACGGGCGTTGCGCGTGGCCGGTGTGGCGAAGAACGGGATCTATCTGGCGGAGAAGGCGGCCGGGAAGTACGCCGATTGCGACGTGAACGGGACGAAGTACCCGGCGGTGCACCTCAGCAAGGCGGCCGCTCCGGTGTTCCAACACCTGCGGATCCGGGACTGCGTGGACGCGGTGGGGCAGGAGGACGGGGCGAACCCGACGTTCGAGGACTGCACCGTTGACGGCGTACCGATGGTTACCTCGACCCCCGGTGTTGCCGCTGCCGCTGCTGCTCCGGACGTGATGACTACTGCCGCGCTGGCCGAGAGCATGCCGCCGGACGACGAGACGCTCGAGGACGTGCTCGCCGAACTGGACGAGCAGGTCGGTCTGGACCGCGTGAAGCGGGATGTTCAGTCGATGGTGAAGCTCATGCAAACGGTTCGGATGCGGCAGGAGGCCGGCCTGCCGGCGCCACCGCTGTCGCGCCACCTGGTGTTCGCGGGCAACCCTGGCACCGGCAAGACCACCGTCGCCCGGGTGTACGGGCGGGTACTGAAGGCGCTCGGTCTGCTGCGCAAGGGTCATCTGGTGGAGGTCGACCGTACGGCGCTGGTCGGCGAGTACGTCGGTCATACCGGGCCGAAGACGACCGCGGCGGTGAACCAGGCGCTCGGCGGCGTGCTGTTCATCGACGAGGCGTACTCGCTGTCACCCGTTGGCATCGGCAACGATTTCGGCGCGGAAGCCATTGCCACGTTGGTGAAACTGATGGAGGACCATCGCGACGACCTGGTCGTCATCGTGGCCGGGTACGTGAACGACATGTCCCGGTTCATCGGCTCGAACCCCGGCCTGTCGTCCCGCTTCACCCGGACGCTGATGTTCGAGGACTACACCGCGGCCGAGCTCGTGGCGATCGTCGAGCACCAGGCCGGCGGCCACCAGTACGAGGTCAGCCCCGACGCCCGCGTCGCCCTGTCCGACCTCTTCGAACGGATGCCGCGCGGCGAGTCCTTCGGCAACGGCCGCTCCGCCCGCCAGATCTTCCAGGCAATGACCGAACGCCAGGCCCACCGCCTCTCCGAACTGACCGCCCCCACCCCCGCCCAACTCGTCTCCCTGGAGTCCCCCGACATCCCGGAGATCTCCTGAGAGGTGAGTTACTGGGCGACGCCGTAGAGACGGTCGCCGGCGTCGCCGAGGCCGGGGACTATGTAGCCCTTTTCGTTCAGGTGGGAGTCCATGCCGGCGATGACGAGGTTGCACGGTACGTCGAGGTGGGTCAGTTCGTTCTCTACGCGCTTGACGCCTTCGGGGGCGGCGAGCAGGCAGATCGCGGTGATGTGGTCGGCGCCGCGGTCTACCAGGAACTGGATCGCCGCGGCGAGGGTGCCGCCCGTGGCGAGCATCGGGTCGAGGACGTAGCACTGGCGTCCGGACAGGTCCTCGGGGAGGCGTTCGGCGTACGTCGACGCGGTCAGGGTCTCCTCGTTGCGGACCATGCCGAGGAAACCGACCTCCGCGGTCGGAAGCAGCCGGGACATGCCTTCGAGCATGCCGAGGCCTGCCCGCAGGATCGGGACGACGAGCGGCTTCGGCGCGGCGAGCTTCACGCCCTGCGCCTCCGCGACCGGGGTCTGCACGGTGACCGGGCCGGTGCGCACGTCCCGGGTCGCTTCGTAGGCGAGCAGCGTGACGAGCTCCTCGGTCAGCCGCCGGAACGTGGGTGAGTCCGTGTGCTCGTCGCGCAGAGCGGTGAGCTTGTGGGCGACGAGCGGGTGGTCCACGACGAGGATCTGCATAAGGCCGAACGGTACCGTCGGCGATTCGCGGCGCGAAAGCGCGCTCGCTGCCAGAATCGAAAGTGCACCGGAATCTGCCCTGTCGCCCACCAGGGAGTAGACCCGATGGCTGAGAAGACCCCTGAGCAGCTCGACCGGCTGCGGCGCCGTGCGGCGTTCCTGCGCGAGCTCGAGGAAGCGCGTGCCCTGCGGGACCGCATCGCGCCGCGGCGGGCCCGGGTCCGACAGCTGCGCGAGGCGATGCGCAGAGCGACGTACCATCACTGAGAGGGCGTTGACCGGTGTTGGCGGATCTGATATCGGCTTGAGATCGCCGGGACGCCGCAGGTCTGCGACGATGATCCGGTGTCTGATGCCACGGTTACCGACCTGGATTTCGCGGTCGCTGCGTACACCGAGGACGGGAACTGGACCGTCACGCCGCTGGTACTGCGCGGTGAACCCGATCTGTCCACGCTGGTGTCCGCGCTCCGCCGGTATCCCGGTGAGGCCGGGGTGCTCGGCCTGGTGTCGGTCGACGAGGACTTCTTCGTCCTGGTCCGGGTGCTCGGCGGCCGCGCCCGGCTGCTGATCTCCGACGTGACCGCCGCGACCGAGTGGCCGCTGGCCCGGCAGGTCGTCGACGAGCTCGACATCCCGCTGGCCGATGACGACGACGAGCAGGTTCCGGCCGGCGACCTGGCGATCATCGCCGACCTCGGCATGCCCGCGATGGACCTCGGCGAGCTCTGCGACGACGTCGACCTCTACCCGGTGGAGATGCTCGAGGAGATCGCCGAGACACTGGGCTTCGGCAACCAGTTCCACGACGCGATCGAAGCCGTTGGCTAGCCCGATCCTGCGGCAGGCGTGGTCGCGGTTGATGACGCTGGCCCTCGAGGAGGCCGAGCGGGCGTTGCCCGACGTACCGATCGGGGCCCTCGTGGTGGACGAGGGCGGCGACATCATCGGGCGCGGGCACAACGAGCGCGAGGCGACCGGCGATCCGACCGCGCACGCCGAGGTACTCGCGATCCGCGACGCGGCCCGGCACGTCGGCGAGTGGCGGCTGACCGGCTGCACGCTGGTGGTGACGCTGGAGCCGTGCACGATGTGCGCCGGGGCGATCGTGCTGTCCCGGCTGGACCGGCTGATCTTCGCGGCGTACGACGAGAAGGCCGGCGCGGTGGGGTCGCTCTGGGACGTCGTACGGGATCGTCGTCTCAATCATCGGCCCGAGGTGGTCGGCGGGGTGATGGCCGACGAGGCCGGTGCGCGGCTCCGCGATTTCTTCATCGGCCACAGACCTTGATATTGTCCTCGGCGGTGGCGTGTCCGAGCGGCCGAAGGAGCGCGCCTCGAAAGCGCGTGACGGGCAACCCCCGTCCGAGGGTTCAAATCCCTCCGCCACCGCCAACCGCCCTCCGGGGCGGCAGATAGGCCGGAGACCCTGATGCTGTGTGATGCGTCAGGGTTTTCGTCTCTCTGGACCTGACGCGGGACGCTCGACGAGAGGGCCCCTATGGATGTTGCGGAGCTCGACCGGATCCTGCTGGCGGGCGCGGCGATTCTGCTGGTCGCTGTGGTCGCGGTGCGGCTGTCCGCGCGGGTCGGGCTCCCGTCGCTGCTGATCTACCTCGGGATGGGATTGCTCCTGGGGGAGGCGGGTCCGGGGCACATCCACTTCGAGGACGCGCAGCTGGCGCACGCGCTCGGGTTCGCGGCGCTGGTGGTGATCCTGACCGAGGGCGGTCTGACGACCCGGTGGAACGAAGTACGGCCGGTCATGCCGCTCGGACTCGTGCTGGCGACGGTCGGTGTCGCGGTGAGCGTCGGTGTCGTCGCCTGTGTGGCGCATTTCGTCCTGGGGCTGAGCTGGCAGCTGTCCGTGCTGCTCGGCGCCGTGACGTCGCCGACGGACGCAGCGGCAGTGTTCTCCGTGCTCAGACGGGTGCCGATCCGTCCACGCCTGCGCGGTGCACTGGAAGCGGAGTCCGGTCTGAACGACGCTCCGACCGTCCTGCTGGTCACGCTCGTCAGCACCGGCGAGATCGGCGAGAAGGGCCTGCTGTGGTTCAGCGGCATGGTCGTCTACGAACTGGTGGTCGGCGCGCTGTTCGGGCTGCTGATCGGGTGGGTGAGCGTCGGCCTGATCCGCCGGATGGCGGTCGGATCCGCCGGCCTGTACCCGCTCGCGGTGCTCTCCGTGGCGTTCATCTCGTACGCCGGTGGCTCGGTGCTGCTCCACGTGTCGGGGTTTGCGGCCGTGTACGTGACGTCGCTGGTGCTGGGCCGGGCGGAGTTGCCGCACCGGATGGCGACCCGGTCCTTCGTCGACGGGATCGCCTGGCTGGCGCAGATCGGGCTGTTCGTGATGCTCGGGCTGCTGGCGTCACCAGGGGATTTCGAGCTGAACGACGTACTGGTCGCGCTGGTGATCGGGGTCGCGGTGACGGTCGTCGGGCGGTTCGCGTCGGTGGCGATCTCGGCGGCGCCGTTCCGGTTGCCGTGGCGGGAGCGGACGTTCATCTCGTGGGCGGGCCTGCGGGGCGCGGTGCCGATCGTGCTCGCGACCATCCCGCTCGCCGAGGGCGTGCCGCAGGCGGCGCGGATCTTCGACGTCGTATTCGTGCTGGTGCTGCTGTTCACGCTGCTGCAAGGGCCGTCGCTGCCGTGGCTGGCGAAGCGGCTGAACGTCCTCGACGAGAACGCCGCGCACGAGGTGGACATCGACGTCGCGCCGCTGGAGTCGCTCGGCGCGGACATGCTCCAGGTGTACGTCCCGAGCGAGTCGCGGCTGGCCGGGGTCGAGATCGGTGAACTGCGGCTGCCGCCCGGCGTGTCGGTGTCGCTGGTGATCCGCGGCGAACGAGCCTTCGTCCCGGACCGCCGTACCGTGCTCCGGGCCGCCGACAACCTGCTCGTGGTCGCGCCCAGCCCGGTCCGCGAACAAACCGTCCGCCGCCTCCGCGCCGTCTCCCGAGCCGGCCGCCTAGCCGGCTGGTTCGGCGAACGCGGCCGCGAACAGCACTGAGTCGCTCGTTTGCCTGCGCTGGTGTTCTGAACTACCTTTGAAGTATGTCCGATCTGCAGGAAGTCAACTTCTCCGACCTGCTTCAGCGCCCCAGCGAGACAGTGGAAAAGCTGAAGTCGAGCCGGAACCAGGCGCTGCGGGTGCACCGCCGCGGCTCCCAGGACGATCTTGTGCTGACCACTGCCGCCCGGGCGGCCGAGGAGCATGAGGTGGCCGAGGTGACGGTGCGGATGCTTCGTGCGGTGATGAGCAACCCTGCCGTCCGCTCGATGTACCTTCTTGACATCCTCCCGCAGGTCTTTCCCTGGGTGGCGTTCCTGCCGCCGGAGGATCGCGCCGGCTTCGCGCAGGAACTCATCGATGTGATGGACGCCAGCTCGGAGCTCAGTGTCTCGGCGCCGGTGCTCACGCTGATTGCCCAGTGGCGGAACACGGCCGATGTCTGGGCGGATCCGGAACTGCTTGCGATCCTGCGATCGCCCCGCGAGGACGGTCTCGGTCCGGTGCCCAGGCGGATTGCGGAGTGAGTCCTGCGAAGCGCGGTGACCGGGTCGCTCCACCGGCAGGCCCCGATCACTGGGAGCTGAAATTCTTCAACACCCCTGCCGCCAAAGGATGGGAGGAGCTTTGCCGACAGGCAGCGGGCAACACCGAACGTGCCTGGGCTGAGATCCGTGGGGAGCCGCGGCCATTCCCAAGTAGCGCGCGGCACCATCGCCTGAAAGGCGTGCTGTCCACCCAGAACGGCCTCGAGCAGTGGCAGTACGAGGTGACCGGTGGTGGCCGGATCTGGTACCTCGTCGACGTGGATCAGCGGACGGTGTGGATCACGTATGCCGGTACGGGACATCCCAAGGCGACCGACTAGTTGGGGTTCTGGCCGGACGGGATCGGTTTCGGGGTGTGGATGACCGGGAGGCAGACTGTGGTGCCGGGGGCGACTGTGACTGACGGGATGCCCTTGAGTTTTACGGAGCCGAAGCCGGCGCCGATGACCAGGTCTACGGTGTGGTCGGTGCGGCCGTCGGCGATCATCACCGCCTTCTGGTTCAGCTGACCCGCGACCAGGAGCATCTCGGGCGCGTCCGCGGTGGCACCGCGCAGCGCCACCACGTCGACCTTGTCGCCCTTGGGTTCGTTGGCTGTCTTGTCGATGTTGAACCCGCGCTGCTTCAGCGCGTCGGCGACCCGGCCGGCCGAGCCCGCGCGGGCGCCGCCGTTGTAGACGTTCAGGACGACCTGTTTCGGAACCAGGCGGTTGTTCGTCAGTTTCTGCTCGGTGCAGGTCGGCTGGGCGCTGCTGTTCACCAGCGAGTTCCAGCCCCACCAGCCCCCGCCGGCGAGGATCCCCAGCAGGATCACCATCGTGATCGGCGTACGCCACCGGATCCGCGAGTGCGGTCTCGGTTGCGGATGGATCGCTGTCATCTGCTCCACCCCCCGTGAGCGGCAGCCATTGGTCAGTCCACTACCAGAACCCGTGCGTGCAGAACCTGACGCTGCTGCAACGCGGCGCGCAGCGCGCGGTGCAGGCCGTCCTCGAGGTACAGGTCGCCCTTCCACTCCACCACGTGCGCGAACAGATCGCCGTAGAAGGTCGAGTCCTCGTCGAGCAGCGCGTTCAGGTCCAGAGTGCCCTTCGTCGTAACGAGTTCGTCCAGCCGCACCTGCCTGGGCGGCAGCGAAGACCAGTCCTTCGGCCGCAGCCCATGGTCCGGGTACGGCTTGTCGTCCCCGACACGCTTGAAGATCACCCCCCGAAGTCTAGCGGTGTGAAAGGTCCTAAGAGGAGGTCATGAATGTCACCGGAACAGTCCGCTGCATCGACCCAACCTTTCGGTGCCGTCGGACGTCCCACCGGAACAGGGAGCGGTGAGCGCGGTTCCGCGTCCACGAGCATGGGGGTGAACGGTATGCGAATTCTTCCGAAACTGGGCCTCGCGACCGCGGCGATCACGCTGGTCGCGCTCGGTACGACGGTGCCGGCCGAGGCGATCACGGTGTCTCAGGTGAAGGCGGCCCAGACCCGCCTGAACAGTCTCGGCTGCACCTCGGGCCCGGTCGACGGCCAGGCCGGTGCGATGACCCAGGCCGCCACGGTCCGGTTCCAGTCCGCCAACGTCTTGAGCCAGACCGGTTCGCTGAACAGTACGACGTACGCGCGCCTGATGGCCTCGACCGCGAAGCGCTGCGACGTCCGCCCGGTGCCGGGCCGCTCGGGGACCGGTCGCCGGATCGTGATCAGTCAGACGCAGAACTGGGTGTGGCTGATCGATGCCCGTGGCAGGGTGGTCCGGCAGGGCGGGATCATCGACAACCCGACGTACCTGAAGGCCGGGACGTACACGAGCGGCTCGAAGTGCGGGCGGCCGGCGCGGGTACTGCGGAACACCGACGGCGGACGGCTCTATCTGAACCATTTCGTCCGGTTCGCACCGTGCGGTGTCGGGTTCCACCAGATCCCGACGTACAAGTCGAACGGGCAGCAGATCCACGCCGACTGGCTGCTCGGCACGAATTACCGGGCCTCGCACGGCTGCATCCGGGTCTCGGCCTCCATGTCGGTCGCGATCTGGTCCTTCGCGGCCGGCGCAACGCGTGTGGTCGTCATGCGCTGACTGCGGAGAGCTAGCATGCCGACGGGTAGTTCCGTCAACCGGGGAAAGGCACGCTGAGATGGCCGAGAAAGCCGACGTCGTGGAGACCGTGAAGCAGGGGTACGCGTTCGAGGGGGCGGCGCTCGAGCTGGGTGCGCTGCTGGTCGACGGCGAGCCGAAACCGGACGCGGCGGTCCGGATCCCGCTGGGGATGATGAACCGGCACGGCCTGGTCGCGGGCGCGACGGGTACCGGTAAGACGAAGACCCTGCAGCTGATGGCCGAGCAGCTGTCCGCGGCCGGTGTCGCGGTGTTCGCCGCCGACGTGAAGGGCGACCTGTCCGGGATCTCGCAGCCGGGTGAGAGCAGCGACAAGCTGCTCGCCCGGACGAAGGCGATCGGCCAGGAGTGGACGGCGACCGGGTTCCCGACCGAGTTCTACGCGCTCGGCGGGCAGGGGACCGGGATCCCGATCCGCGCCACGATCACCTCGTTCGGCCCGGTGCTGCTGTCGAAGGTGCTGGGGCTCAACGACGTCCAGGAGTCGTCGCTCGGGTTGATCTTCCACTACGCCGACAAGGCTGGGCTGACGCTGCTCGACCTCAAGGACCTGCGGGCCGTCATCACGCACCTCACGTCCGACGAGGGCAAGGACGACCTGAAGGAGCTGGGCGGCCTGTCCGCGGCGACCGCGGGCGTGATCCTGCGGTCGCTGATCGGGTTTGCCGACCAGGGCGCCGAGGCGTTCTTCGGCGAGCCGGAGTTCGACACCGCGGACCTGCTGCAGCAGCGCGACGGCAAGGGCGTCATCTCGCTGCTCGAGCTGCCGAACCTGCAGGACCGGCCGGCGTTGTTCTCGACCTTCCTGATGTGGCTGCTCGCCGACCTGTTCCACGACCTGCCCGAGGTCGGCGACGTGGACAAGCCGAAGCTGGTGTTCTTCTTCGACGAGGCGCACCTCCTGTTCGCGGACGCATCCAAGGCGTTCCTGTCTGCGATCGCGCAGACCGTCCGGCTGATCCGGTCGAAGGGCGTCGGCGTGTTCTTCGTGACCCAGACGCCGAAGGACGTGCCGGACGACGTACTGGCGCAGCTCGGTTCGCGGGTGCAGCACCAGCTACGGGCACACACGCCGAACGACGCGAAGGCGCTGAAGGCGACCGTGTCGACGTTCCCGAGCTCGTCGTACGACCTGGGCGAGGTGCTGACCCAGCTCGGGATCGGCGAGGCGATCGTGACCGTGATGAACGAGAAGGGCGCCCCGACCCCGGTCGCGTGGACCAGGCTCCGGGCGCCGCAGTCGCTGATGGCGCCGGCGTCCGCGGAGCAGCTGACCGCGTCGGTGCAGGCGTCGGCGAACAACGCGAAGTACTCGCAGACGGTCGACCGCGAGTCGGCGTACGAGCTGCTCGCGGCGAAGGTGCAGGCCGGTGCGGCGCAGGCCGAGGCCGAGAAGCAGCAGCAGGAGCAGGCCAAGCCGCAGGAGGAGTCGCGGCCGCGGGCGCAGAAGCAGGAGAAGTCGATGGTCGAGCAGGTCATCGGGTCGTCGGCCTTCAAGCAGTTCGCCCGTTCGGCCGGCCGGGAGATCGTCCGCGGCCTGTTCGGCGCGGCCCGCCGCCGCTGAGTTTTCCTTTCCCGCAAGGGAATTGTTGATCAAACGAATGAATGCCGAAGCATCGGGGATCGTTCTCAAGTCGTCATCCACAGCCGCGCCGTCACCGATTGGGAGCTGACGCCTACACGCCGTACCGTGTGAGGTGATGGTTGCACAGAGTAGGCGAGCGATGCGTTCCTGGGCGCTCTGGACCCTGACGGTCCCGGCGTTCGCTGTCGTCGTGCTCGTCGACCTGGCCGGGATCGGGTACGGCGTGCACGCGTTCACCGACCGCCCGAGCTGGCGCGGGCTGGACGTCGTGTTCGCGCTGACCGTCTCCGCGCTGATCTCCGTCGAGGGCGCCCGCCGGGTCGAGAGCCGGCGGCGGCGCGGCGGCGCGCTGCACAAGGACTTCGCCCCGGCGTGGATGATCGCCGCGGCGCTGATCCTGCATCCGGCGCTCGCGATCCTGGTCGCGGTGCTGCTGCGGATCTGGTGGCGGATCCGGGCCGGCAAGTGCATCCCGTACCGGTGGGCCTTCTCGACCGCCGTCCATGTCCTCGCGGTGGGCGCCGCGCACTCGGTCTTCGTCTCCGCGCGTGGCCTGACCGGCGACAGCGGCCTCGGCCTGGTCGTGTCGATGGTCGGCGGCGCGATCGCCTACGTCGTGACCGACACCCTGCTGTGCGGGCTCGCGATCTCGCTGATCATCCCGGGCAGTAACCGCCGCGAGACGGTCGGCGGCATCGACGACCTGTGCACCGACGCGACCGCCGCCACCTTCGGCTGCCTGCTCGCGGCGGCCTGCCTGATCAGCCCGTGGCTCGCGTTCGTCGCGATCCCGATCACGCTGACCGCACAGCGCGCGCTGCTCCTCGGCACGCTGGAGACCGAAGCCCAGACCGACCCGAAGACCAGCCTGACCCGGGTCGACTGGTGGCGCCGCCGGACCGAGCAGATGCTGCGCACCTCGCGGAACCAGCACGAGCCGATGGCGGTGCTGCTGATCGACATCGACCACTTCAAGCAGGTCAACGACCGGCACGGGCACCTGGTCGGCGACGAGGCGCTGCGCGCGGTCGCGACGATCCTGCGCAGCGCGATCCGGGCGAAGGACGTGATCGGCCGGTTCGGCGGCGAGGAGTTCGTGATCGCGCTTCCGGACACCGGCCTCGACGAGGCGACGGTGACCGCCGACCGGCTCCGCAACGCGGTCGCCAACAGCCCGCTGGCCGCGATGTGCGCCGGCGTACTCGACGACCCGGACCTCGACCCGGACACCTTCCTCCTGACCGTCAGCATCGGCGTCGCGGTGTACCCGACCGACGGGGCGACCGTCGACGACCTGCTGCTCCGCGCCGACCGCGCGATGTACGCCGCGAAGGCCGCCGGCCGGAACCGCGTCCGCCTGGCCGCCGACACCGTCCCGCTGCCCCGGCTGACCGCGTCGACACAATTCTCGGAACAGACAGAACCTTTGGCGCCCGCCCAGCGTCCTGTGAGGTGAGGACGGCAGGACGGAGCACTGATGGCGGCAACGGGGAGTCGTGACGACGACTTCACGGCGTTCGTGCTGGCCAGATCCGCGCGGTTGGTGCACTTCGCGCGGGTGCTGTGTGGTGATGCGGGCCTCGCGGAGGATCTCGTGCAGACCGCGCTGGAGAAGGCGTACCTGCGCTGGGACCGGATCGAGATGGCCGACCCGTTCGCGTACGTCCGGCAGGCGGTGGTCAACCAGCACCTGTCCTGGGTACGGCGACGTCCGTGGCGTGAGCGGCCAACAGGTGACCCTGCCGAGCTCGACCTGCTCCTCGAGGCCGAGGTCGATCCGAGTGGTGGGGTCCATCGGCGGGTCGCGGTGGGGGCCGCGCTCGCCACGCTGAGCCGGCGTGAACGAGCGGTCGTCGTACTGCGGTATGTCGAGGACCTGACCGAGCGGGAGACGGCCGCGGTCCTCGGGGTGGCGATCGGGACGGTGAAGAGCGCCAACGCGCGGGCCCTGGACAAGCTGCGGGCCGCGCCGGAGCTGAGCGGTGTGGGGGAGCGATCATGAACGACGAGCGCGGGACGCCGGCCGAGGAGCAGCTCCGGGTCGCGCTGGCACCGGACCACTCGATCGCGCCGCTCGATCCGGCGCGGGTGATTGCCGGCGCTCGTCGGCGGCGGGTGCGGGGGCGGGTCGCTGCGGTCGGGGCTTCGGTTGCGGTTGTCGGCGTGATTGCTGTCGCGGGAATCGCGGGCAGTGGTCAGCTGCGCGGCGACGTACCGCAGCCTGCGAACCCTGGTCCGTCGGCGACCGTCCGGCCTACGACTCCGCCTCCTCCGACTCCGCCTCCTCCGACTCCGCCTCCTCCGAGCACATCGCCTGGTGGGACGCCGACGGCGCGGCCCACCAGTACTCCGACGGCGACCACGCCTGCCCGGCCGCCGGGGCGTACGCCGACGGGGTTGCCGACCCCGTCCGCTCCGGCGACTCGTACTCCGCGCTGAGGCCGGCAGAACCTTTTCGCTACCCGGCTGCGTCCTTCAGCCCGACCGAACATCAATAGGTGCGGAGGGTAACAATGGACGAGGTAGGCCGGAAGCGGCGGATGACCCGGATACTGCTGGGCGGGCTCGCAGCCGCGGCGGTGGTCGGCGTCGCAGTCGCCGGCACGGCGATGGCGCGCAGCGGAAACTCAGCCGCCTCCGCGGCAACTCCCAGCGCCACTCCAACCGCAGCCACCCCCAGCGCGGCCACCCCCAGCGCGCCCACCACCCCGACGCGCTCACCATCCGCACGCCCCGTGCCCCCGACCCTCCCACCAACTCCGCCCCCCACTTGCCGCCCAACCACCTCGCCATCGCGCCCGCCGACTGCGACGCCGACCCCTCGGGTGGTTCCGACGCCGAGTGATCCTTCGTGCCGGACGCCTGAGGTGTGGGCGACGCCGACGCCGACGCGGGCGCCGCGTCCGGTACGTCCCACGCCGACGGTCTGGGCGACGCCGACCGTGCCGGGCACGCCGTCTGCCGCGCCGACCCGGACGCCGGAGTCGCGGGCAACCCCGTCGCAGCCGCCGACGGGCCCGTCACGCGGCAAGTAGGCGGACCCCAGACACTCACCAAGCGACCGGCCGCACGCCTGCCAAGCAATCCGCGAGCGTGCGGCCGTGCTGTTTTAAGACGTTGGTGAGTGGCTGAGGTTCAGCAGGCGCCGAAGCTCCCCGCTGACACCCACGCCTTCGCGACGTACATGCCGGCGTTGACCCGCAGCCACACATTGCTCGTGCCCTGCGACCCGGTGACGCTCTCGCCCGTCGTCTGGCACTCAACAGAGACCTGAGCCGACTTACCCGCCATCCCAACAACCGCACCGGTCGAGTTCGGTGCATTCCGCACGTTCAGGTACCCGGACGAGATCGACACCGTCCCGCGCCCACCATCGCCCGTCCACAGGTACGTGACGTCGACCCACGAGTTGTCGGCCAGCTTGAGCGCGTCCCAGAAGACACCGTCCGCAAGGTCGATCCCCGCCGGGTTGGCAACAGTCCGGCCGAACTGGTCCTTCCCGCCGTTGTACCCGCTCTGGTACGCCGCCTGCGCCTCGGGCTTGCCCTGCGGCAGGTCCGTCCACATCTCGCGGGTCGCGCTCGGGTTCCAATAGTCGTCCTTGGTGTTCCACGGACCGACGTCCCATACCGGTTCGAAGGCGCAGCGTGAGGCGGTGCAGACCTTCACCGAGTACGTACCGGATCCGGCGCCGGACAGGCCTCGTCGTGACGGCAGGGCGACGAAGTGGTCCCGGCTCACGATCACGTGGCCGTTGGCCGTAGTACCGCCGACCAGACCTTCCCGTGTCGCGAAGACGTGCGACTTGAGCGGAGCCGCCTGGATCGCCATCCGCGGTACGGCGGCCTGGTCCGTGGGCTGCACCGTGACGTCGCCGACCCACGGGCTCGCGCCGGTGGACGGTGCACTGACGATGATGCGGACCTGGACCTGGTCGCTCGCACTCGGCAGCGCGGTCGGCGTACCGGCCTTGACGGCCGTCCACTCCGACCACCTGTTGTTGATCCACGCCCGTACGTCGACCTCCGCCGACGAACCGTCCGGCGTACCGAAGGTGTAGCCGACGACAACGGCCGACGTGGGATCCGCGAACTGGACCGGCGTGAGTTCGGCGAGGCCGGAGCGCTGCTTGATCTCGGTGGATCCGATCGCGGCCGGGGCGTCGCCGAGGACGATGCGGCTGCCGTCGACCTTGACGTTGCTGGATCCGGCGACAGGTTGAGCTGCGACTGAGACGGGGTCCGGTACGGCGGCGGTGCTCGGCAAGGTTGCCGTAAAGATCGCGGCGGTCACGGCCAGACAGGCGGTGAGCGCAGTCGTACGGGTGATACGCATGGGCGGAACTCCGGGGCGGTGAAGGCTGGTGCACCCAATGTGACTCACCAACACCTCTTCTGCATAGTCCGTGAATAAATTTCTGGTGACTGCACAGAACCCGATCGGTCACCCAGCGGGTTTGGACGGGTGTGACAGAGGCTGAGGAGAATCGATGACCCGGACCGCGGACGCCGACTTCGAGCGATTCGTCGTGGCGCAGTCGACCCCCTTGCTCCGCTTCGCGGAGATGTTGTGCGGCGATCGGCATACCGCCGAGGACCTGGTGCAGCAAGCGTTGATGCGGTCCTATCCGAAGTGGCACCGGCTGGAGGGCGACCCGATGCGGTACGTCCGGCGGGTGCTGGTCAACCGATTCCTCTCCCAGGCCCGCCGGCGCTGGAACAACGAAGTACCCAGCGATCCGGTGCAGAACGACTGGGACCAGCGAGCGGTGGCGGACTTCGCCGGGGCGGTCCAGACCAGGGAGGCCGTGCTCTCGGCCCTCAGTGGTCTGACCGTCCGGGAGAGAGCCGTGGTCGCGCTGCGCTACTCGCAGGATCTCTCCGAGGCCGAGACCGCCGAGCTGCTCGGCATGGCGGCCGGGACCGTGAAGAGCACGGCCTCCCGGGCGCTGGCCAAGTTGCGTCTGGCACCCGACCTGATCGATACCGGAGTTGGAGGAAACTGATGAGTGACGAGCAGCGGGTACACGAAGCTCTCACGTACGAGATGGAGCCGTGGCAGCCGGACGCCGGCGACCTGATGCGGCGCGGCAAGCGGCTGACCTGGCTGCGCCGGGGACTGGCCGCGGCGGGTGTCACCGCACTGGCCGGAACCGTTGCGACGGTGTCCGCCGCGGTGGGCGGACCGGCCCTGCCGGTGAAGAACCTGCTGGCCGGTGGCGGAAAGCCCCCGGTGTCGGCGGTGATTCCAGCCGGTACGCCGACGGCGCCGTCGGTGGACCCGACCTGCCTGCCGCAGAAGCCGCAGCAGCCGGAGAAGCCGCAACTGCCCAAGGCGACGGTGTCGGTGAACAAGACCATCGACCCCAACAACCCGCCGACGGCGAAGCCGACTCTCCCGACCAAGCCGTCGCTGCCTGGTAAGCCGCAGGTGCCGACGACCAAGCCGACGCTGCCGACGGCCAAGCCAAGCTTCCCGACGACCAGGCCGACGCTGCCGACGAAGCCGTCGCTGCCGACGACCAAGCCGAGCTGGCCGACCGCGAAGCCGACCGGCAAGCCGACGCTGCCGGGCAAGCCGCCGGTGCCGACGACCAAGCCGACGCTGCCGACCGCGAAGCCGACGCTGCCGACGAAGCCGTCGCTGCCGACGACGAAGCCGACGCTGCCCAGCAAGCCCACCCTGCCGAGCGTCCCGACGGCCAAGCCGAGCCTGCCGACGACGAAGCCCATCCCGACGCCCTCGCTGCCGGACTGCGTGAACGGCGTACCGACCGCGAAGCCGACGCTGCCCGGCAAGCCCACCCTGCCGACGGTGCCGGGCAAGCCGACCAGCAAGCCGACTGCCCCGTCCCTGCCGACGGTCACGGTCTCCGGTGGGGTTGAGGTGACCGTCGACCCGGGCAAGCCGCAGACGGTCAAGCCGACGCTCCCGAGCAAGCCGTCGGTGCCGACGACCAAGCCGACGTTCCCGGCGCCGACCGAGAAGCCCAGCCTCCCGACGCCGAGCTTCCCGACGACGTTCCCGACCGGCCACCCCTCCTCAGGCCGGTAGGGCATCCGGCCACCGGCGAGTAGGTCACGCAGCCCTACTCGCCGGTGGCAGCACTCCTGAGGTATTCCGCGGTCGTGTCGTCGGCTGGGTAGAAGGACTCGATCATCAGCTCCGACACCGTGACGTCGAGCGGTGTGCCGAAGGTGGCGATCGTCGTCAGCAAAGACAGTTCCCGCCCGTCGTGGGTGAGGTTGAACGGTACGACGACCTCGGCCGGCCCGGGTGGTGCCGGGTTGTCGTTGGCGGCGTACCCGCGAAGTTCGTCGTACAGGTCCTGGAGTTCAGGATCCGCGGTGCCGGCGACCTGGCGTTGCAGGCTCGCGAGCGCGGCTGAGCGGACCTCGGCGATGTTGGCGATCCGCCGTGCCAGGCCGTCCGGGTGCAGGGTCAGGCGCAGTGCGTTGATCGGTGCCTGGAGCAACTTCTCGTCGACGTCCGCGGTGAAGATCGCGATCCCGGCGTTCGCCTCGACGATGTTCCACCAGCGGTCGACGACCAGTGCTGGGTACGGCTCGTGGGCCTTCAGAAGGCGGCGCAGCGTCGTACGGATCGCGAGCATCGACGGCGAGTGCAGCGACGCCTCGCTGTACACCGGTGCGAACCCGCCGGCGAGCAGCAGCTGGTTGCGGTCCCGCAGCGGTACGTCGAGATGCTCGGCCAGCCGCATCACCATCTCGCGACTCGGCTTCGACCGCCCGGTCTCCACGAAACTCACATGCCGCGTGGACACCTCGACCCGGTTCGCCAGCTCGAGCTGACTGAGCCGCCGGCGCTCCCGCCAATCGCGCAGAAGCTCACCCACGGGGCGCTGGAACGTCTCCTCGATCGTCGCTGCCATGCTCCGACCGTAGCGGGTGGCGTAGACATCTCCATTACCTCTGACGTCATCGACGGTACGCCGGACCGCACGGCAAGGTTCTGGTCATCGCAACCGATCGAGGAGGAAACGCTATGAACGCAACGACTCTCGCCGACCAGTACTTCGCCACATGGAACGCCGCCGACGCGGACCGCCGGGCCGAGCTCATCGCCGGGACCTGGGCCGACGACGCGACCTTCCAGGACCCGAGCTTCGAGACCGCCGGCCACGACGAGCTGAACAAGCTGGTCGGCGCCGCGCAGCAGATGTTCCCCGGGCTGTCGTTCGTCCGCATCGGCGACATCGACGAGCACCACAACTACCTGCGCTGGACCTGGCACCTGAAGGCCGAGGGGCAGGAGCCGGTCGCCGGCGGCACCGACATCGTCGTCCTCGACGCGGACGGGAAGATCCAGCAGCTGATCGGATTCCACGACTTCGCCCCAGCGCACTGAACCTTCGGGCACAGCACTGGACTGGTCGAAACCGGCCGGCCGACGACGAACGTGTACGTCGCCAAGGTCCCGGCGAAGGATCACCTCGTCAGCTTCGACCCGCGCGGGACCTGGATCGACGCCGATCACCGGCGCCCGCAGCCTGGCACGGCAGATCGACAGCAGCCGACTGCTGACCGCCGACGCCTACGGACACACGGCGTACTTCAACTCAACCTGTGCGCGGGACCGGATCGCCGACTACCTGCTGGTGGGCAGGCTGCCGACCACGAGCTACTAAGTGGTCAGCGCCGTAAGTCCGTCGGGGGGACATGGGATCGTCATGCCCCGGATGAGACTCAACGGCCTGCTCCAGGTATCGATCAGCACCAGCCGACCGCACCGACCCTCAGGATGGGAAAGAAATGGTCAGCAGGTGGCGATTAGTTTCCCAGCCTTCCGGTCGATCGACGCGAGCCCCCCACCCGGCCAAGCCCACCGTCACTTGCCGGGCAGCCCCGCCGGCAGTTCCGGGGCTGTCCAGCCGACGTGCCGCGGATGATGCGCAGCCGCTTCACCTGGAGAGCGCTGTGATCAGCCGTGCGCAGCGGACCGGGTCCTCGGTCAGGCCGGCCGCTAAGCCCCACAGCCAGTAGTCGACGGTCCGCCAGATCACCCAGTCGCGGGCGCGGTCCCGGTCCAGACCGGCTTCGCGGACCGCGAGATCGAAGTACGGGACGATCTCGGTCATCTTGTCGAGGTCCCACCACAGGACACGACCGAGGTCGAACTCGATGTCGCCGCGGTACAGCGCCGGGTCGACGGTCAGCCATGCCTCCCGGTGTCCCGCGAGGACCTGGCCGGAGTGGAAGTCGCCGTTGACCGCAGCGGTCGACGTGGTCTCGGTCGGAGCGATGTCGAGCGCCTCACGCAGGATCGCGGCGTCGAACGGCCGGCCGAGCCGCTCCCACTGCGGCTCCAGCTCAGCTGATCGAGTCGTCACGATGTCCCCGGTCGACAGCGCATCCTCCGGTCCGGGTACGGCGAGTCTGCGCATCAGCTGCCCGAGTACGGCGACCGCCTCGTCGACGGGACGGCTCGTCAACGGCGTCGACAACCGCTCCAGCAACATCGCACCGGCCCCGACGTCCACGTCGTACAGCTGGGCCATGCCCCGCCCTGCCCACCAACGGAGCGCCCAGGTCTGTTCGGCGACTTGCGCTCCGGGCGGCGACATCCGCAGTACGAACTCCTCGTCACCCCGCCGAACCGGTACGACGACCGCGTTCGACCCGTGTGCAACCGCTCCCACCACCGTCAGATCCCACTGCCGGCACTGCCGCTCAACCGCCATCGGCAGGTCCCGGAGCCAGTCCGCGCCCTCGGTCCACCACCGCGGCATCCGCAGGAACTCCTCGGGCAACTCGATCACGCGGTCACCGTATCCGGGGCAACCCGGGGCATTCATCCGATTTGCAAATGCCCTCCCCGGCGGCGGGATCGGGGACCATGATGTTGGGATGGGCGGAGAGGTTGACGAGGACGGGTTGCAGTTCGACGCGGAGGTGTCCCGGCAGATCGAGGCGGTGTACACGACGCCGGACGTGGTCGAGCAGCGGCGGGCAGTGCGGGCGGCGTTGGCGTTGCGGCCGGGGGACCGGGTGCTGGACGTCGGTTTCGGGCCAGGTTTGCTGGCTGCGGAAATGGCCGGCGAGGTGGGGCCGAGCGGGCGGATCTGCGGGATCGACATCAGCGAGAGCATGCTGGCGATCGCCCGCACCCGCGCCGACATACCCGGCGGACCGGGCCTCGAGCTCGAACTCGGTTCGGTCGCGCGGATCCCGCACCCGGCGGAGAGCTTCGACGTGGTGGTCTCGACCCAGGTCTTCGAGTACGTCGACGCCGTCGCGGACGCGCTGGAGGAGGTACGACGGGTGCTCCGGCCGGCGGGTCGCGTCGTACTGCTCGACACCGACTGGGGATCGGTGGTGTGGCGATCGAGCGACGACGAGCGGATGCGGCGGGTGCTGACCGCGTTCGAGGATCACCTGGCGGATCCGCATCTGCCGCGGACGCTGGCCGACGTACTGGTGAAGACCGGTTTCACGCCGACCCATCAGCAGGTGGTGCCGATCCTCAACACGGCGTACGACCAACGCACGTACAGCGGCGGCCTGATCGACATCGTGTCGGACTTCGTCCCCGGTCACGCCGACGTGACGCACGAGGAGGCGCGCGCCTGGGCGGACGATCTGCGCGGTCTCGGCACGGGGTACTTCTTCAGCCTGAACAGGTACTTGTTCGTCGCGTCGGCGCTCTGAGGTGTTCGACCTCGGCGGGTGCGTCCTGGGAGAGACACACCCGCCGGGCCGGTCGTTCTCCCGCCCCTCAGTGGGAGAACTCGCGGCTCGGTGAACACCACCCATGCCCGAATGGCACTGACCGAACCGCGGGACCACCTACAGGTACCCCAGATCCCGGATCCGCACACACCCCGGCACGCGATCCGGTCGGAAAACTTCACATTCCTCAAACCTAACCGGGTAGTACCTGACCTGACAGCGGCCTAGGCTGGTTGGCGATTTTCGTGCACCAGGGGTCGGTGCGCGGACACCAAGGGGGAAGGAACAGCTATGCCGGAAGTGTTCGACGACGAGTTGACCGAAGAGCAGCTGGACGAACTGGAGGCGCTCGGGGCGGCTGAGGATGCGGAGCGGATCCTCGGGGTAGAGGCCGGTGGGAAAGATGCCTGAGGCAAGGATTTCCTGGCGCGGCGTCACGATGAACAAGCGCACCGTGGCGATGGTCGAGGTCGCGGAGCAGCTGTACCAGTCGAAGTTCGCGATCCTGCAGGGGTCGTACAACGCCGGCGGCGTGGAAGCGTCGGCCGGGACCCATGACGGCGGCGGCGCGGTCGACGTCGACGTACGGACGAAGAGCGCCGCGCAGCGGGTCGCCGTGGTGAAGGCGCTCCGGCAGGTCGGGTTCGCCGCCTGGTTGCGGACGCCCGCGCAGGGCAACTGGCCGTACCACGTGCACGCGATCGCGGTCGGCGACAAGGACCTGTCCCGCGGCGCCGCGCATCAGGTGGCGGAGTACCACCGCAAGCGCAACGGGCTGGCCGATCGGGGCAAGGACGATGGCCCTCCCGGGTACTACGGGATGACCTGGGAGGCGTACTTGAAGGCACACCCGGCGAAGGACCCGGTGCCGGACTCGACGATCTCGCTGGCTGCGATGGAGTACGCGCGGACACATGACGCGATGACCGGCGTGTGGGGCGCGGACCGGGCCCGGGTGATCGCCTGGGCGGCGCACCCGCGGGTCGGTGCGATCACGAAGGCCGAGACCGTGCCGCCGGCCGGCGTACCTTGGCACCTGCATTTCCAGCGGGTGATCCGGAAGGTGCAGCTGCACTTCAAGCTCGAGGTGACCGGGATCTTCAACACCTCCGTGGCCACTGCGATGAAGCGCTACGGCTACACGATCGTGGCCTGAGCATGTCCTGAGCATGGACAAGGCCCCACCGGTAGCAGCCGGTGGGGCCTTGGTGGTCCACTACCGCCCGGGCATCCCCGGTGCAGCTGTGGAGGTGGAGAGCGGAACCGACGCCGATGCAGGGGTCAAGACGTCAGCTCCGCTTGCCTGTGTGGAGTTATCTCGAGTCGGCCGCCCAGACGTGCGCCTGGTGGAACTCGAGGTGCTGCCGCGTCGCGGCCGGAGAGCCGCCGGGGCTGCCGAGCCCGAGGTGGTTCATGGTCGGTACGACGACAGCGTGTACGTCGGACCGCTTCACCTCGTCGAGCAGTGCGTGGAAGGCCGCGGACTCGGCCGAATCGCGCTCGGTGTAGACGGTCCCGAGGGTGAATCCCTCGGCGCTGGCGAAGGCGACGAGGGAATCCGTCGCCGCGGCCAGCTCCTCCGCGCAACTCAGCGCGTCGGCCCGTACGTACCCGAGCAGCGTCGGCCGGGTGGTCATCGCTCTGCGTCCACCAGCACCGGCTCGCTCGTCACCCGGAGGGACGCGAACCGGCGGCGCATGGCTTCCTCGTACTGCACTGCCTGCTCCGCCATGGCGGTGTGGTCCGCGATCGGGTGAGCGCCGAACCAGACCCGCACGCGACGGTGCGTTGTGGGGGTCTCCAGCGTCTCGGTCATCGCGGTTCCTTCGGCAGTCTCGGTCCTACCCCGGACGGCTTTGTCCGGCGTTGAGATAAAGAACACCTCATTGGTGGGTACCTTCGGAACACTTTGGTAGGGACCTTTACAGAGGCCTAACGCAGAGTAGGGAAACCCTACGAACGCGCAGGTCAACGCCCTCTCAGCCGGATCGTCAGGCGGAACTGAAACCCTGTCAAGAATGTTTGCAGCTATTTGCAAGTAACGATTCGGCGTCGCGAATTGTGCGACCGGCAGAGATATTTGAGCGTCCTACTAACTGTTTGCATCAGCTCGCTCACGCACCGGAATGCAAGCCACCACGACACCGAGCACGGCGGCCGCCAGAGGTACTGCGAGCCCGGTGCGGAATCCGCCCGCGGTGAGTTCGTCGCCCGCCGCCAGGACTGCCGCAACGGCCGCCAACCCGAGCGCGGATCCGAACTGGAACGACGTCGTCAGTACGCCGCTCGCCAGCCCCTGCTCGTCCTCGGCGACCCGCTCGGTCGCCGCGATCGTCAACGGCCCATACGCGAGCGCGAACGCGAGCCCGAGCAGCAGGAACGCCGGAAGCATGCCCGCGAAGTTCGCCCCCAGCGGCAGGAATGCCGTGTAGGCGAAGGCCGCGAGTACGAATCCGCCGAGCACCACGCGGCCGTTGCCGAACCGGGTCACCAGCCAGGGCGTGAGGGTCGGGGCGAGTACGGCGTCGATGCCGATCACCATCAGGGCGAGTCCGGTCTCCAGTTCGGACCAGCCGCGCAATTCCTGCAGGTAAAGCACCGCGATGAACTGGAATCCGACGAACGATCCGACCAGCAGGATCGCGCCGAGATTCGCCCGGATCAGCGCGGTGTTCCGCAATAGTCCGAGCCTGATCAAGGGCGCGTCCACGCGCCGCTCGATCATCACGAAGGCCCCGAGTAACACCAGTCCGGCAGCAGCACCTGCCACTGTCTGTGCCGTCGGTACGTCGGGCGCCCGCACGACGGTTGCCACCAGCAACAACATCGAGCCGGTCAGCGTGAGGGCCCCGGTCAGATCGAACCCGCCTTCTCGTTCGGCCCGCACGGTGTCACGGGGAATCAGCGCGACGGCGCCCGCCAGGATGATGGCCGAGACGATCACCGGCGCGAAGAACACCCATCGCCAGTCGATCGCGGTGAGCAGTCCGCCCGTGACCATGCCCAAGGAGAATCCGCCGGCCGCGGTTCCGGCGTACACCAGCAAGGCCTTGTTGCGTTGTGGTCCCTCGGGGTACGTCGTCGTGATGATCGACAAGCCGGCCGGGGTCATGAACGCGGCCGCGATCCCGGTGACGAAGCGGGCCAGGATCAGTACCCAGCCCTCGGTGGCGAACCCGCCGAGACCGCTGAACAGCAGGAACACCACCAGCCAGCCGACGAACATCCGCCGCCGGCCCAGCAGGTCCGCGGCGCGTCCGCCGAGCAGCACGAACCCGCCGTAACTGAGCGCGTAGGCGCTGACGATCCATTGCAGCTCGCCGGTGGTCAGGCCGAGCTCGGCCCGGATGGACGGCAGCGCGACGCCCATCATCGAGACGTCGATGCCTTCCAGGAAGATCGCGCCGCAGAGGACGAACAGAACGGCCCAGGCGCGGCCGGTCAGCCTGACTGTTGTTGACACGTAGGGACTCCCTTTCATGGTTACCTCTTGTAACTGACCCCATCATCAGGAACCATCGGGAGTTGTGGAAGAAGGCACTTCAAAGGAACCGGGGCACTCCTGCTGTACCGAGGAGGCGTTCCAGTGGGACACGCGCGAGGACTGCGACGTACGCCAGATCCTGGACCGCATCGGCGACAAGTGGTCCCTGCTGGTGATCGCGCTGCTGGACAACCGGTGCATGCGGTTCACCGAGCTGAAGAAGACGATCGACGGGATCAGTCAGCGGATGCTCACGGTCACCCTGCGCCAGTTGGAGCGGGACGGCTTGGTCCGCCGTACTGTCCACCCGGTCGTGCCGCCGCGCGTCGACTACGAGCTCACCCCGCTCGGCGTCACGCTGCACGCGACGATCCAGTCGCTCGTCACCTGGACGGAGACTCATCAGGTGGAGATTGCTACTGCGCGAGCTCGATACGATGCGGTCAGCTCCGGCCTCGGGTGAAGCTCGCCGGGTGCTTCGGTACGACGAGCAACGTCAGGCCCGCGGCGCAGACGGCGAGTGCTGCGATGACGTTGAGCGTGATCGGTAGGCCGAGCGCAATCGTCGCCGCAGGTGCAGCCAGTGCACCGATCAACAGGGCGAGTGAGTCGGCGGCGAAGAAGATCGCGCCCACGCTCGCGAGGGCTTCCCGTGGTGCGGTGCGCTGGATCGTGGTCTCGGCGGTGATGAGCAGGATGCTGCCAGGCAGGCCGATGAGGGCCGCGGCGACGATCGCCACTGGGATGTTCGGGGCGTTGAAGAGTCCGAAGAACGCTGCGGCTGTGGCGAGTTGGGTCAGGGCGAGGAGTTCGCGGATTCCGAGGAGGCGGGCGGCTTTCGTGCTCAGGGCGGCGCCGATCAGGTACCCGGCGCCGAGGCCGGAGATCAGGTAGCCCACGACGTACCCGGGCGCATGTAGGCGGTTGACGGTGAACGGTACGAGGAGCGCCGTCAGGCCGGCGTTGGCCGTGAGGAAGACCGTTTGGCCGATCAGGACGCCGCGCAGGGCGCGGTGCCGGATCGCGGCGTGGAGTCCTTCGAGTGGCCTTGGTGGGGCGCTCGCAGTCGCGTGCCGGCGGGTGCGGACGGTCGCGATGGTTGCTGCTGACAACAAGTAGCTGACGATGTCGACGGCGAGCACGAACTTGATGCCGGGGCCG
The DNA here is from genome assembly GCF_053607525.1 of Kribbella sp. NPDC055110. Taxonomy (NCBI): domain Bacteria; kingdom Bacillati; phylum Actinomycetota; class Actinomycetes; order Propionibacteriales; family Kribbellaceae; genus Kribbella; species Kribbella sp. NPDC055110. Next base: position 189,913 of record NZ_JBSGTS010000004.1, on the reverse strand, counting down.
GCGAGCAGCAGTGCGCCGAGCGGCGGTGCGGCGAGGCGGATCGCGCTGCTGGTAACGGCGTTGATCGCGTTCGCTCTGGCCAGTTCTTTGCCGGTTCCGACGACGGTCGGCAGCAGTGCGCGGGCGGCCGGACGGAACACGGTTGTTGCGGTGTTCTCGAGCAGGATCGCGAGGTAGATCGGCCAGATGTGGTCGCGGTCGGCGAACAGGATCAGCCCGACGGCCGCCGCGCTGACCAGATCGGCGATCCACATCGCTCGCGCCAGGTTCCAGCGGTCCAGCAGTACGCCGGCCCACGGGCCGATGAGGAGCGCCGGAAGAGCCTCCAGCGCCAAGGTCAGCCCGGTGGCGACCGCCGATCCGGTCAACGCGAACACGTGGAACGGAATCGCGACCACGAGGAGCCATGACCCGATCCCTGAGATCGCGCCGCTGAACCAGAGCCTCCGAAAGTCCCTCACGGCGCCGGAATCTATCTTGTCGAGATAGACAACGGCAAGAGTGTTCTGTGAAGATAGATCGCATGGAGCTTGGTGACGTCCTGCGCGACCGGCGGAAGGCGACCGGGCGGACGATCGCGTCGGTCGCCGTCGACGCCGGCCTGTCCGTGCCGTACATCGCGAACCTGGAGAACGGGCGCGGCAACCCCACGATCGCCGCACTCGACCGGCTCGCCACGGCGCTCGGCGCGCGGCTCGACGTACGCATCGGCGACGAGGAACCGGTGCCGTCGCCGTCCATCGGCGCCGGCCTCGTCGCGGGCTCCGACCGGGTCGACACGGTGCTCGCCGCTGTCGCCGGCGGAAGGTCGCGAGCCGCCACCCGCCGCGAGTTGATCGCGACGCTCGACGCCCTCGCCGTAGTCCTGGGCCGTCCCCCGGGCCCCGCCGACCTGAGCCGCCTCCTCGACCTCCTCCAGCTCGCCTGACCCGACCGCACGGTGATCTCGGTCGCGCGTAGGGTCCTTGGCATGGAGATCGGTGCGCGGATCGCCGCGGCTCAACTGACCGGAGCCGCGCGATCGAAACGACAGGTGATCGCCGGGCCCCTCGCCGGTCTGCTGCACGACAAGGACGACTGGTACCTGTCCGGCCTGCTCGCGGCCGAGCCCGGCCAGCCGTTCTCGCCGGACGACCTCCCGTGGGCGCTCGACACGATCCGCCAAGCCTTCGCGGCCGAAGGGCGATGGCTCAGCGCAGAACTCGTCGAAGAGGCGAACCCCGGCCTGGCCGAGGCCCTCGCCGCGAACGGGATGACGCTCGTCTCTCGCCTGCCCCTCCTCGTCGTCTCACCGGCCGAGTTGATCCTTCCCGAGTTCCCGGCCGGCGTGACCGTGCGGGTCGTGGCCTCGGACGAGGACCAGGAGGTGGCGAACACGGTGGCAGCGGAGGCATACGAGATGGACGGCACCGGCTTCGCCTTCAAGCCGGATCCCGCCGATGGCGGAGCAGTTCTCGTGTACGCCGACGACGTACCAGTCGCGACTGCTGCGTGGACCGCGGTCGCGGACGAGGTGTCCGAGGTTGCCGGGGTCGGAACGGTTCACAGTCATCGACGGCGCGGATTCGGTGGCATCGCGACGGCGTACGCGACGTTGAAGGCCTTCGAGCTCGGCGGCGTGACGCTCGCTTGGCTGACGCCGGGGGACGACGGTGCGGACCGCGTGTACCGGCGACTCGGATACGGGCCTAAGGCAACCGCCATCCACCTCGGCGACCCCGGCGACCACCTATCCGACCTACGCTAACCATGCCACGGCCACGGCATGGTCGACTGAGCCGACGGTCCGAGCGGAGCCTCTAGCCGAACTACGCCACTCCCCACAAGCCGACCACCAAGCCTTCCTAAACACCCCTGCACCCGCAGCCCAACCCCCCACGACCCCGAAGCGCACGGCCCCGAGGCGCACGGCCCCGAGGCGCACGGCCCCGAGGCGCACGGCCCCGAGGCGCACGGCCCCGTGGCGCACGGCCCTGAGGCGCACGGCCCCGTGGCGCACGGCCCTGAGGCGCACCGCCCGAAACGTATAGCCCCGAAACGCACGGCCCCGACTCGGGCTGCCGCCCCGACCTCGCCACGCATGCCGACCGCATCTTCGCGATCAGCGCCCCCGCTCTAGTCGCCGCCTACCCCACCTACACGTTTTCCTGTACGCCGGACCTGTGACGTTTCCCCTTGTGGATAAGGGAATCCATGCATCCTGAGGCTTGGATCCCCCACTCAAATGCCGTAGAATCAAACACATGTTCGAGGAAGATCTGGAGTCGCTCCCCACCCGCGACCTGCTGGAAAACGCCGCGGAATGCCGCGCCATCGCCAGCCAGGCCGACGCCCGACTGCTCGGATGCGCCCAGATCTACGCCGACCGCCACCACCCCTCCATCTGCCCGACCCGCCCCACCCGCCGCGCCGTCGACGGCCGCGAACGCGCCGTCATCCTCGGCGGCGACGGCTGCCCCGAAATCGCCGAGTTCGCGATCGCCGAACTCGCCCTCGTCCTCGGCGTCTCGGCCGGGGTCGGCCGCGACCTGCTCGCCGACGCCCTCGCCCTCCGCCACCGCTTCCCCCGCACCTGGACCGCGATCCAGGCCGGGCAGGCCACCCCGTGGAAGGCCCGCCAGATCGTCCGCGCCTGCACCAAACTCGACCGCCTCGCCGCCGCCTACGTCGACCGCAAGGTCGCCGCCGTGATCGACACCATCTCCCCCCACCGGCTCGAGAAGATCGCCCGCGCCGCCCGCAACCACGCCGACCCCACCCACGCCGCCGACGAAACCACCGAGGCCGCCGACGAACGCGGCGTCTACATCAGCCGCGGCGACGCCCACGGCAACAAAACCATCTACATCAAAGCCGCCGCCGCCACCGTCAACCGCTGGAACGCGACCATCACCGACATCGCCGAAGCCCTCAAAGCCCTCGGCGACACCCGCCCCATCCAGCACCGCCGCGCCGACGCCCTCGAGATCAACGCCGACCCCCGCTACACCCAAGAACTCCTCGCCCAAGCCCGCACCCACATCGAAACAGCCCTCCCGCCCACCCCACCACCCAGCCCCACCAACCCCAAGCCACCCACCCACCACGAACCCCACGACCACACAACCCCCGACAACCCAGCGACACCAAACAACCCAGCGACGCCGAACAACCCGCCGGCGCAGGGCAACGCGACGGCACAGGACAGTCCGGTGACGCGGCAAGACCCGGCAACGCCGAACGACCCGGCGGTGCAGGACGGCCCGGTGGTGCAGAACGACGTGGTGCAGGGCGACGACGTGGTGCAGGACGACGTGGTGCTGCCGGGCGATGCGGTGGCACCGGTTGGTGAGAGTAGAGAGGGCGGGCCGCACGCCGGCCCCCTGGGCCAGCCGCTGCCCGGCGCCCGCCGCCTGTCAGACCCGCCTGAGCCACCGGGCTCGCTCAAACCCGATGACCTGCTCAAACCCCACGACTCGCTCGAACCGCCGGAGTCTGTCGAACTGCCAAACCCGCCCGGGCGATCGGACCGCCTCGAGCCGTCAGGGTCGCTCGAACTGCCCGAGCCGCTCGATCTGATGGAGCCGGCGGGTCCGCCGGACGATCCGTGGCTCGAAGCCGCCGCGCCCTACGACCCCGACCCGCCGTCCGACCCCTTCGACCGGCGAACATCAGCCCAGGCCGCGGACGTGTGCAACGAACCCGACCAGGGTTCGGCGATGGATGCTGCCGCGTTGCGGGCACTCCGCGCGCGGCTCGCGCAGATCAAGCAGGACGCCTACGCCAACCCGAGCTACCCGACCCACCCCGCCAACCTCGGCGGTCCGCGCGACCCAGATGGTCCAGGTGGTCCAGGTGAGTTGACGCACCCGAGTGCGCCGGCCCGACCGGACGGCGGGACCAAGGGACAGGTACGTCCAGGACAGACCGAGGTGGTCGTGCATCTCACCGACCACACGCTGGCTACCGGGAGCGGTGTGTTGCGTGCCGAGACCATCGGGCCGTTGCTTGCGGCGCAACTGGCCGAAGTAATCGGGTATGGGCCGTACACGGTGAAGCCGGTGATCGATCTGAACGATGCGGTGAGTGTCGATGCGTATGAGATTCCGACCCGGATCCGTGACCGCGTCAGGTTCACCTACCCGGTCGAGCTGTTTCCGTACGGCAACCGAGAGACCACCAGCACCATCGACCTCGATCACATCGAGCCCTACGACCCGCACGGACCCACCGGCCAGACCAGTACGACGAATCTCGCGCCGCTGGGCAGGTTCGGGCACCGGGTGAAGACCCATGCCCGCGGCTGGAACGTGCGCCGGATCGACTACAAGACACTCGAGTGGACCACGCCCCACGGGTTCACCTTCCACGTCGACCCCGACGGCACCCACCGCGTCGACCCGTGAGCCGACGGCTGGGTCCCGTTGAGTTTCGCCGCGCTCGAGTCGAGCCAGCGCGCACGCCCTAGGGGTCAGGCGTGCAGACCAGCCGAGTTGCCGCACAGACCTAGATGAGAGGGCGATCACGACCAGTTGCTGCCCCTGCTCGCGGGGCGCAGTCGAGTCCTATCGGCCGGGTTTGTTCCCAGTCTCAGCCCGCTCAGGAGATCACGGGGCCAATTCAGCAAGCCCGACGTCGCCTCGTGCGCCGACGCCGATCCGGCCGCGATCGGGCGTCCGCGCCAGGTGGATCAGTCACGGTGGCTTCGCGCCAGGCGGCTCTGCCATGCAGCGGATCGCTGCGCCAGGTGGATCAGCGGGATGGCTTCCGCGCCAGGCGGATCGGCGACGGGCAACTCGCTCGATGCTGCCGTCAGGACGCGGCGTGACGCGAGGTGGCGCGAGGTGGAGCGGGGCAGGGTGCGCGCCTGACGCGGTGGTGCGGCGTTTCACGCCGGGTGGATCAGCGGCGATGGCTTCTGTGCCAGGCGGATCGGCGACGGGCGGCTCGCTCGATGCTGCGGTCCCGGCGCGGCGCGGGTTGCGCGCTTCGGTACGCCGGCACCGGCTACGACGGTGCTTCGGTAGGTGAACGGCACATCTCGAGCACCTCCTAGCGATCGCCCGCCAGTAGCCGCGTCTGCTCGATCGCGCCGGTGACGGTGATGTGCTGGGTGACGAGCAGGTCGTGTATCAGGGTCCTCCTCGCTGGATTCGCCTGGTGCGTCGGAGCTGGTCGTCACCCCTCGGCGTCAGCGGACGGTGAAGCCGGCTTTGCGGAACGCGTCGGCGAGGGAGGTCTCGTCCATCGGGGTCTCGGGCTGGTTGCCACGACCACCGGATCCCCGGTTGCCGCCACGCCCGCCCTGACCACCTTGGCCACCCGAGCCACCAGCCCCGCGACCCTGACCGCCCTGACCACCGGAAGCGCCCGGACCACGGCCCTGACCGCCGGAGCCACCCGAGCCGCCCGGACCACGGCCCTGACTCCCGGATCCGCCAGGCCCACGGCCCTGGCCGCCTGATCCACCGGGACCACGCCCCCGACCGCCGCCCTGACCGCCACCAGGGCTGCCGGCCTGGCTACGGCCCTGGCCGCCCGGCTGGCGGCCAGGAGAGCCGACCTCGTCGTCCAGGCGGAGGGTGAGGGAGATCCGCTGTCGGGGGATGTCGACCTCGAGTACCTTCACCATCACGATGTCGCCCGGCTTGACCACCTCGCGCGGGTCCTTCACAAAGTTCTTCGACAGCGCCGACACGTGCGCAAGCCCGTCCTGGTGCACGCCGATGTCGATGAACGCGCCGAACGCGGCCACGTTCGTGACCTGCCCCTCCAGCTTCATCCCCGGCTTCAGGTCCGCGATCTTGTCCACACCCTCGGCGAACACCGCGGTCTTGAACGCCGGCCGCGGGTCCCGCCCCGGCTTCTCCAGCTCGGCCAGGATGTCCGTGACGGTCGGCAGACCGAACATGTCGTCGACGAAGTCCGCCGCTTTCAGCCGCTTCAGCTCAGCCGACCCGATCAGCGCCTTTACATCGGAGCCGGTCGCGTCGAGGATCCGCCGTACGACGGGGTAGGACTCCGGGTGCACGCTGGACGCGTCGAGGGGGTCGTCGCCGTCGGGGATCCGGAGGAACCCGGCTGCCTGCTCGAACGCCTTCGGTCCGAGGCGGGCGACGTCCTTCAGCGCCGTACGTGACGTGAACGGGCCGTTGACGTCGCGGTGCTGGACGATGTTGTCCGCCAGGCCGGGCGTGATGCCGGAGACCCGGGTGAGCAGCGGCGCGGACGCCGTGTTCAGGTCGACGCCGACCGCGTTCACGCAGTCCTCGACGACTGCGTCGAGCGAGCGGGACAGGGAGTTCTCGGGCAGATCGTGCTGGTACTGGCCGACGCCGATCGACTTCGGGTCGATCTTTACCAGCTCGGCCAGCGGGTCCTGCAGCCGGCGCGCGATCGAGACCGCGCCGCGCAGCGAGACGTCCATGTCGGGCAGCTCCTGGGACGCGAACGCCGACGCGGAGTAGACGGATGCGCCGGCCTCGGACACGACGGCCTTGGTGAGCTTGAGCTCCGGGTGCTTGGCGATCAGCTCGGCCGCCAGCTTGTCCGTCTCGCGCGACGCCGTACCGTTGCCGATAGCAATCAGTTGTACGTCGTGTGCTGCCGCCAGTGCGGCCAAGGTGGCGATCGACTTATCCCACTGGTTCTGCGGGACGTGCGGATAGATGACGCCGGTGTTGACGACCTTGCCGGTCGCGTCCACGACGGCGACCTTCACGCCGGTGCGGAAACCCGGGTCGAGGCCCATCGTGGCGCGCGTGCCGGCCGGCGCGGCCAGCAGAAGGTCGCGCAGGTTGGCCGCGAACACCCGGATCGCCTCGTCCTCGGCGACCTGCCGCAAGCGCATCCGCAGGTCGATGCCGAGGTGCACGAGGATCTTCGTCCGCCACGCCCAGCGGACCGTCTCCACCAGCCACTTGTCGGCTGGGCGGCCCAGGTTGTCGACGCCGACCTTGCGGGCGATGGTCGTTTCGTACTCCGTCGGACCGTCCACCTCCACGCCCGCAGGCAGGGGCTCAACGGTGACCGTCAGCACGTCTTCCTTCTCGCCGCGGAACAGCGCGAGGATCCGGTGCGACGGCATCTTCGTGAACGGCTCGTCGAACTCGAAGTAGTCCGAGAACTTCGCGCCGTCCGTCTCCTTGCCCTCACGGACCGCGGAGGCCAGTCGGCCCTGCTCCCACAGTCGCTCCCGCAACGAGCCGATCAGGTCGGCGTCCTCGGCGAACCGCTCGACGAGAATCGCCCGGGCGCCGTCGAGCGCGGCCTGCGGGTCGGGTACTTCGGCGTTCACGAACACCGCGGCGGCGGCGAACGGCTCGACATCCGGGTCGGCCATCAGCCCGTCGGCGAGCGGCTCGAGGCCGTTCTCGCGGGCGATCATCGCCTTGGTACGGCGTTTCGGCTTGAACGGGAGGTAGATGTCCTCCAGCCGCGACTTGGTGTCGGCCTCCAGGATCGACGCCTTCAGCGCGTCGTCGAGCTTGCCCTGGCTCTCGATCGAGTCGAGCACGGTCTGCCGACGCTCCTCGAGCTCCCGCAGGTACCGCAGGCGCTCCTCGAGGGTGCGCAACTGGGCATCGTCCAGCATCCCGGTAACCTCTTTGCGGTACCGCGCGATGAACGGGACCGTCGATCCCTCGTCCAGCAGCGCTACCGCTGCCCGCACCTGGTTCTCTCCGACCTCAAGCTCTTCGGCGATCCGCTGCTCGACCGACTGCACCACCACTGTCCGTTCCCCTCATCGCCCAACAACCACCGAGCATTCTGCCCCGGCCAGGTCCCACATCCTTCCCCATCCCACCCCCCACCCTGAAACCCGTCCCACCCGCACCTGTGGACAACCCGTGCGATCATCCCTGTGGGGAGGAACCACATGGGGCAGTTCAAGCAGTACGTCGAGAGGGCCGACCCGCCGCCCAGGCTGATGCGGGTCTTCTGTCTGATCGCGCCGATCGCCTTGATCGTGCAGGCGGTCGACAGCCGCCACCTCGAAGACATCCTGACCGCCGCGTTTGCCACGGTGCTGTTCTTGCCGTCCGGTATCGCGCCAAAGGCATACCGCGCCCGCCTCGCGGCGTTGGACAGACACCTGGTACTGAGCGCCGCATTCATGTTCTTGCTCATGCTCTGCGTGCTCTTCGTCCTGCTCTCCGAGTTCATGAGCCGCACCACCAGCCTGTACGTCGCCGCGCCGGCCAGCGCCGTACTCACTGCCATCGCCGCCGTCCGCCAACGCACCCGCACCCGCACCACACGATGAGCGGTAACGTCGACTGGCCGGGGCGGGGGCCTACGTGGTTGGGGGGCGGCGCGGGCTGGCCTGGTGGAAGTGGTACTCCGCGGGTACGACGAACTCCCCGTGACCAGTCGCGGGGAGTTCGTCGTACAGAATGGTCAGGCGGCTTCGCAGAGGAGTTCTTCGGGCTCCGAGGTGACCTCGGTCGGCTGCTTGGCGGGGCGCATTACGGTGACGGCGATGGCTACCGCGGCGGCGACGATTACGGCGGCGATGGCGAAGGACAGGTGGTAGCCGTCGGTCAGGGCGTCCAGGGCGGGCTTGGTCGCCGCAACCGAGGCGGTACGGGTCGCGGACAGTGTCGCCAGGACGGCCAGGCCGAGGGCGGCGCCGACCTCGCCCATGGTGCCGATGAGGCCGGAAGCCAGACCGGCGTCCTCGGGCTTCACGTCCGACATCGACAGGCCCATCAGAGCCGGGAAGCAGATGCCGCCGCCCAGACCCAGCAGGGCCAGCACCGGCAGGACGTGGACGAAGTAGTTGCCACCGACCGGGGCCTGCGTGAACAGGGCCAGTCCGACGACGATCAGTGACAGTCCGGCGATCAGCGGGCGGCGGGGGCCGAAGCGCATCACCAGCTTCTCGGAGTACTTCACCGACAGCAGCCCCATGATCGCGGTGGTCGGCAGGAAGGCCAGTCCGATCTCCAGAGCGTCGTACCCGAGTACGCGCTGCAGGTACAGCGAGCCGAGGAAGAAGATGCCGAACATCCCGGAGCTGGACAGCGCCTGGACCAGGTTCGCGCCGGTCAGGGTGCGGGAGCGGAAGATCCGCAGCGGCACCAGCGGGTTGGCGGCGGTCGCCTCGCGGGCGATGAAGCCGGCCAGCAGTACCAGCGTCACCGCAGTCAGCACCAGCGTCCGCGGAGCGGTCCAGCCGAGCTCAGCGGCCGGCTTGACGATGGTGAATACGCCGACCATCAGTGCTGCGGTGATCAGCACCGCACCCGGTACGTCGGTGCCCTTGCCGATCCCCAGTCCCTTGTCCTTCTCGATGAACTTCAGGGCCAGTACGACGGTCAGCACGCCGATCGGCAGGTTCACGAAGAAGATCCAGTGCCAGCTGATCGCCTGCGTCAGTACGCCGCCTGCCAGCAGGCCGATCGACCCGCCGGCGGATGCGACGAACGCGTACATGCCGATCGCCTTGGCCTGCTCCCGCGGCTCGGGGAACAGCGTCACGATCATGCCCAGGATCACTGCGGAGGTCAGTGCGCCGCCAACACCCTGGACGAACCGGGCGATGACCAGCACCTCCTGCGACTCAGCCAGACCGCAGAGCACAGAGGCGGCGGTGAAAACGACCAGACCGGCGGTGAAGACGTTCCGCCGACCGAGGAGGTCGCCGAGCCGGCCGGCCAGCAGCAGGAGGCCGCCGAACGCGATCAGGTACGCGTTCACCACCCATGCGAGGGAGGAGCTCGTGAAGCCCAGGTCGTCCTGAATGGCCGGCAGAGCCACGTTCACCACGGTCACGTCGAGCACGATCATCAACATGCCCGCGCAGAGGGTGTAGAGCGCCAGCCGGCGCGAGCGGCCGCCCTGCGCAGCCGGCGCAGTCGCCAGGGTGTCGGTCGTCGCGTACATTCCGGTTCTCCTTGCAGTTCGATGTAGTGGCCTTACACCTCTACGTCGAACCAGGAGGGGTCAGATTGACACGTCGTCAGAAGTTTTTTCGCGACGCGACCAAGACAGCGTGTACGCCGTGAGTGCCGGGACCAGTCCGGACCCGACAAGGAGCAGTGTCGGCACCACTGACGCCAGCGCGAACCAGGTGAGCAGTACGACGACCCCACCGGCCACCGGGATCGGGCGGCGCAGCAGAAACAGGTTGGCGGACCGGAACAGCGACTTGACCGTGGAGGTCTCCGGCGCCGCCGGCAGGATCGCCAGACCGCTCAGGTACAGCCCGAGGATCATCCCGGTGAGCGGGATCAGGATGGCGAGCGCGAAGATCCGCATCGGACCGTGCGCGTTCGCCCAGAAGGAGATGCCGAACGCCAGCAGCACTCCGCCGACCCACAGACCGAACGCGGGCAGCCAGAACTGCTTCATCGCCCAGCGGAACTCCTTGAAGAACCGCCGCAGCAGCTTCGGCCTCTCCTGGCTGATCGCGTCCGGCACCACCCGCTGCATCGCGAACGCGGCCGGGAACAGCGTCAGGATGCCCAGGCTGATCACCACGAAGACGAGTTGCAGCATCAGCAGGTCGCCGACGACCGAGACCTTCGACAGCACGCTGCTCGTCCGGTTGGCCTTCTCCACCGATCGTCTCCTCGTTCCGTACGGGCGGGTCCTGATCGTATGATCACGAACAATCACGTAGAGACCAGGGGACTGCATGCTTGCACAGGAGCGCCACGAGCTGATCCTGCGTAGCCTGCGCCGGCACGGCCGGCTCCGGGTGGCCGACCTGGTCGCCGAGCTGGGCGTCTCCGCGATCACAGTACGCCGGGACCTGGCCGAACTGGACTCGGCCGGGCTGCTGCGCCGGGTGCACGGCGGCGCGATCGGTACCGGAACCGCCGACCAGGGGACGCACGGGAGCCGCCTGACGATCGGCATCGTCGTACCGAGCGCGACGGCGTACTACTCCGACGTGATCCGCGGCGCGGAGGCGATGGCGAACCGGTACGGCGCGCGCCTGGTCCTCGGCGTCTCCGGGTACGACGTGGCGACCGAGCGTGAACGGCTCGACAAGGTGCTCGGGATTGGGGTCGCTGGCCTGCTGATCAGTACTGCGCTGGGCGACGGCGACGCGGACCGGCTCGACACCCGGCTGGACGACATCGACGTACCGGTCGTGCTGATGGAGCGCGCGTTCGGGTTCCCGCAGGTGGCGCGCGAGTACGACCACGTCCGCACCGATCACGCGTACGGCGCGATGCTGGCACTGCGGCATTTCGTGGCGCTCGGGCATCGCCGGATCGCGATCAACCTGCAGGCCACGGTCACGGCGTACTGGCTGCGCCGGGGGATCGAGTCGGCCGCGAAGGCGCTCGGTGTCGAGGTGTTCCTCTCGCCGGTCGACCTGCCGATGCGCGGCGACGACCCCGGCGCGGTCGCACAGCTCGACGCGTTCCTCGCCGAATGCGAGTCGTTCGGGAGTCGCGCCGTGCTGGTCCACTCCGACGAGCACGGCGCCCGCCTGGTCGAACGCGCGATGGAGCTCGGCCTCCGCGTTCCCGAGGACCTGGCGGTCATCGCCTACAACGACGTCACCGCCGCGCTGGCCGTCGTACCGCTCACGGCGGTCTGCCCGCCGCGGCGTGCTCTCGGCGAGACCGCCTGCGACCTGTTGCTCCGCAAACTCCAGTCGCCGGGGATGCCCGTACAGCACCTCAGCCTCCTCCCCAAGCTCAAAATCCGCACCTCCTGCGGAACCGCGACGACGGAACAGAACCTCTCCGTGTTCCGGTTCTGATCGAATGTGATCATTCGAGCGCCGAGGTATTGACGAGGAAAGCCCTTTCCCATACTTTCGCTGCACTTGGGGCCGCGGGCCCCGGCTGAACAAGTCAGCGAAGGAGTTCCCCTGTGAGACGTGGAGTGGGACTGACCCTGCTGGCCGCAGCGCTCAGCGTGCTGGTCAGCAGTTGTGGCAACGGGGTGATCGACAAGAGCACCGACGGCGTACCCCCGGCCGAGGCGACCGGGACGTTGCGGGTGCTGCTCCCGTCGTTCCCGCCCAGTACGAAGGGGCGAGAGGCGTTCCAGAAGGTCGTCGACGATTTCCATCAGGCCTATCCGAAGATGAAGGTCGAGCCGGACTTCGCGACGTACAAGAACCTCAACGAGAAGATGTCGACCTCGATCGCAGCCGGCATCCCGTACGACGTGATGGTCACCGGTGTCGGCTGGGTGCAGCCGTTCGCGTCGAAGCGGATCTTCGAGGATCTCGGCAACTACGGCGTGACGCCGGACGTGATCAAGCAGAAGAGCACCCCGGCGCTGATCCCGGCGGTGACGTACGACGGCAAGCTGTACGCGTACCCGCTGATCGCCGACGCCCGCGCCGTCGCGCTGCGTAAGAGCGCCTTCATCGAGGCCGGACTCGACCCGGACAAGCCGCCGGCGTCACTGGCCGAGCTCAAGGTCGCGGCCGAGAAACTCACCAAGCGGGACAAGAACGGCAACATCACCCGCAGCGGTTTCGACCTCGCGTCGGCGACCGGCTTCCGCCAGTCCTTCACCACGTTCCTGGCCTCGACCGGTACGCCGCTCTACGTCAAGGGCGAACCGAACTTCGACAACAAGGCCGGCCTGGACACGCTGCTGTGGATCAAGTCGATGATCAACAACGTGCAGCCGTACGGACAGACCAACGCGGCGCAGCAACCTCTGGTGCTGACTGGTGAGGCCGCGATGGGCATCGTCAACGGCGGCGTGGACTGCTCCGCGGACGGCATCGGGCAGAAGAACTGTGACGACCTGAAGTTCTTCCGCTTCAACAGCGGCAAGGAGATCGAGTACGTCGGCGGCGACCTGGCCTCGATCGGCTCCCGGAGCCGGCACAAGGACGCGGCCTGGTCCTTCATCCAATCGCTGACCAAACCGACGACGCTGGACGCCCTGGCCAAGCTGAACAAGAAGGTCCCGGCCTACAAGGACGCGAGCAACTCGCCGCAGGCGAAGTCGAACCCGCTCAGCCAGTTCGTCGCCGACGGCCTGGTCCACGCGGTCAACGAGAACGAAGTGCCGGCCAACTGGCTCGAGATGCGCGGCAACTTCGACATCCAGCTCACCCAGGCGGTCCTCGGACAGAAGGATCCCGCCAAGGTGCTGCACAACCTGGCAGGACAGTCCCGATGAGTACAACTCTTGAACGTCCCGCGCTCGCCACGCCCCGCAAGGTGACCTCGTCCAAGGACGGCCGGACCCTGATCCGCAGTCAGGCGCGGGCCGGCTGGGCCCTCCTCGCGCCCGCGTTGCTGCACTCCGCGGTGTTCATCGTGATCCCGGTGATCGCGGTCCTCGTGCTCAGCCTGACCGACTACAGCTTCGGCGACACTTGGGCCTGGGTCGGGTTCGGCAACTACGCCGACCTGTTCCGCGACGTCGACTTCCTGGCGTCGCTGTGGCACACCGTGCTGTACGCGCTCGTGGTGATCCCGATCTCGATGGCGATCTCGCTCGCGGTCGCGGTCGGGCTGAACCAGAAGATGCGCGGCCTGGGTTTCTTCCGGACCGCGTTCTACATCCCGACCGTGACGGCGACGGTTGCCGTGGCGACCATCTGGCTGTGGATCTACAACCCGGGCTCCGGGCTGGCGAACGGCTTCCTCAGCCTGTTCGGGTTCGCGCCGAACCGCTGGCTCGCGGACCCGGCGACCGCGCTGCCGTCGCTGATGGTGGTCGGTATCTGGCAGGGCCTCGGGACCAAGATCATCATCTATCTGGCCGCGCTCCAGGGCGTCTCGCGGGATCTGGTCGAGTCGGCCGAGCTGGACGGCGCGGGCCGCTGGCAGCGGTTCGTCAACGTCACCTGGCCGGCCATCGGCCCGGTCCAGTTCTTCGTCTTGATCACGTCGATCGTCGGCACCTTCCAGGTGTTCGACCTGGTGTACGTGATGACGCAGGGCGGCCCCGGCTCGGAGACGCGCGTACTGGTGATGGACATCTATCAGAACGCGTTCCAGGACCTGAAACTCGGCTACGCGTCCGCCGAGACCGTGATCATGATGATCGTGATCGCGCTCTTCATCGGCGTCGGACGCCTGCTCCAGAAGGCGGATGCCAATGACTAGCTTGACCGTCGCGGTTTCGAAGCCGCCGGTACTCCGGCCCGGCCGCATCCTGCTGTACGTCGTCCTCACGGTCGGCGCGCTGCTGATGATCACGCCGTTCGTGTGGATGCTGCTGACCGCGTTCAAGAGCAACCTGGAGATTGCGAAATTCGGCTGGCTGCCGGGGGAGCTGCGCTGGCGGAACTTCGTCGAGGCGATGCAGACCGCGCCGTTCCTCACGTACTTCCGCAACAGCCTGTTCATCGCGATCGGCGAGACCGCGTTCACGCTGGCGGTCTGCACGACGGCCGGCTACGCGTTGGCGAAGCTGCCGATCCGCGGCGGCAAGACGCTGCTGAACTACTTCATCGTGCTGCTGCTGGTGCCGTTCCAGATCATCCTGGTGCCGCTGTTCCTGATCGTGAAGTCGATCCCGTTGTTCGGCGGCAACAACATCCTCGGCCAGGGCGGGATCGGCTGGCTGAACTCGTGGTGGGGCCTGATCATCCCGCTCGGCGCGGCGCCGCTGTTCACGTTCCTGGCGCGGCAGTTCTACGTCTCGCTGCCGGAGCAGCTGGCGCAGGCGGCCCGGGTCGACGGGCTCGGCGAATTCGGGATCTTCTGGCGGATCATGACCCCGCTGATCAAGCCGGCGCTGATCACGATCGCGGTCTTCCAGATCGAGGCCGCCTGGAACGGATTCCTCTGGCCGTTGATGATCACCACGTCGGACAGCCTGCGGCCGCTGCAGCTCGGGCTGGCGATCTTCTCCCAGAACCCGGCGGAGATCCAGTGGCCGTACCTGATGGCCGGTACGGCGCTCGCGACGCTGCCGATGATCGTGCTGTTCGTGTTCGCCCAGAAGCGGTTCGTCGAAGGAATGGCGAACGTGGGGATCAAGGGCTAGCGGATCCGGGGGCAGATCCTCGAACAGGTGCTCACCCCGCCCCGGGTGAGCACCTGCGAGGCCCCCTCCACATGCGGTGGTCCCGAAGAAACACCGGAACTCCCCACTAGGTCCCCCCTGCTGGTTCGTTCACCCGTTTATCGGCGGAGTGTGCCGCCCGTTACAGCATTCGTGAGGGTTTTTCGCCGGTTCTCGCAATGATTTCCCGAAGACAGCAGGAAGTGCGACGTATTGCGACGGCTCGTGCACACTCAGTGCATGGGGTAACATCTCCGACGTGACTGCCGGGTCGGCTTCTAGCCATTACCGAGTTGGGTCCCCGGCTGCGTTCTGAGCGCCGCGCGGGCCCCGCCCGCATCTCTGATGTCTGCGAAAACCCTTTCACGACACCAGAGAGAAGCGAATCCTGAACGATTTCACTGCACAACTCATTGCGGAGTTCACGGCGAACGACGGCCGCGTCGGCGGTCCCTTCGAGAACTCCAGGTTGTTGCTCCTGACAACCACCGGCGCGCGGACCGGGCAGTCGCGCACCGCGATCCTCGGGTACTACCCGGACGGTGACCGGGTCCTCGTCGTCGGCTCCGCCGGCGGCAGTCCGAAACACCCGGACTGGTACCACAACCTGCTCGCGAACCCGAAGGTCAGCATCGACCTCGGTCTCTTCGACTATCCGGCAACGGCAGTCGTACTGCGTGGCGCCGAGCGCGACGAGGTCTTCGCCCGACTCGTCGAGGCCGACGCCGGGTGGGGCGAGTACCAGAAGGGCACGACCCGGAAGATTCCGGTCGTCGCGCTCGTGCAACAGCCGGGGCCACCCGCGCACGGTGGTGGCTCTTTCGCTGAGGTACTGAAGACCATCCACTCCGCGTTCCGGCGCGAGTTGGCGCTGATCCGGCACGAGATCGCAACGTCCGCCTCGCTGGGGGCACAGCTCCGGATCAACTGCCTGACCATGTGCCAGGGCCTGCACTACCACCACACCGGCGAATCAACCGGGTTGTTCCCGGCACTGCTCCAGCAGCATCCGGAACTGACGGATGTGATCGCAGTACTGCAGGAGGAACACGACCAGATCGCAGTACTGCTCGCTGAGCTCGAGAAGTTGGCCGGCACAGACGTCCTGGACCAGGTGGACGAGCTGATCGCCCAGCTCAACGCCCACCTGGACCGCGAGGAAGCCGAACTCCTGCCCTATCTCTGAGGCCGGGCCCTTGCGCTGGGGGTGGTCGCGGGAACATGATCCGGCCACCGCCAGCGTGGCTTTCTGGGGGGAGCCTGCCCGCGGCACACGGAGGTCCACAAGATCGATCCAGGGGAGGAACCGTGAGCCGTTACGTCTTACGCAGAAAGGGTTTCGTCGCCGCCAGTCTCTTGGTTGTCGCTGCAGGTAGCCTGACAGCGCTGCCACCGGCATCGGCCGACACCGGAGTCCAATCGACGTACGTCGTCGTCTACTCAGCCGGCGCGAAGACCGTCGGCGCCGACAAGGCCGTCGCGTCCGCGGGCGGTACGCTCGTCGCCAGTTACGCGGCGATCGGCGTCGTCATCGCGAGGTCCTCGCAGAGCGGGTTCGCGGCTGCGATGAGTCGTACCAAGGGAGTCGAGAGCGCTGCGGTCACCAGCGGCTTCGGCATCAAGGCTCCCGACATCTCGGCCGGCGACGCGGCGGGGCCGACCCCGCTCGCTGCGTGGGGCGACTCGTTGTCCGGTGCGCAGTGGAACATGCGTCAGATCAACGTGCCCCAGGCACACGCGATCACCACGGGCAGCCGGACGGTCCTCGTCGGTGACATCGATACCGGCCTGGACTTCACCCATCCCGACCTGGCGCCGAACTTCGACGCGGCGAACAGCACCGACTGTTCCAGTGGCGCACCGCAGAACCTTGCTGTGGGCAATGACAGGAGCGGGCACGGGACCCACACGGCCGGCATCATCGCGGCCGCGGCCAACGGTACCGGCGTCGTCGGCGTCGCGCCGAACGTGCGGATCGCCGGGATCAAGTCCAGCAACGACGACGGGTTCTTCTTCCCGGAGATGGTGATCTGCTCGTTCGTCTGGGCCGCGACGCACGGCGTCGACGTCACCAACAACAGCTACTTCGCCGACCCGTGGCTGTTCAACTGCCGCAACGACGCCGGTCAGCGGGCCATCTGGAACGCGGAACGCCGGGCCATCGGCTACGCGCAGTCCCAGGGGGTCACCGTGGTCGCGTCGGAGGGCAACGACGCGACGGACCTGTCCCACCCGACCACCGACGTCATCAGCCCGGACTTCCCGCCGAACTCCGAGGTCGAGCGCAACATCACCAACGCGTGCGCAGTGGTGCCTGTCGAGGTGCCCGGTGTCGTCGGAGTGACAGCCACTGGCAGCAAACGGCTCAAGTCCTACTACTCGTCGTACGGCACCTCGACCGCCGACGTGGCCGCACCGGGCGGCGACCGGAGGCTGCAGATCCTCCAGCCTGGAGGTGGGCGCGTGCTCTCGACGTTCTCCAGTGTCGGCACGATCTGTGCTGCGAGCCTGACGGTGGTGGAGAACGGCGCGAAGTACTGCTACCTGCAAGGTACGTCGATGGCCGGACCTCATGCAGTCGGTGTAGCGGCGCTGCTGCTGAGTGCCCACGGTGACATGCCGCCGGGTGCGCTGTCCGCATCACTGCAACGGTCGACCAACGCACTCAGCTGCCCGACCGATCTGTCCATCTACGCCCCGTTCCCGCAGAACAGCGGCGCACCGCAGACCTGCCAGGGAGGCAGCGGCCACAACAGCTGGTACGGCTCCGGTGAGGTCGACGCACTGAAGGCTGTGAGTTAGTACCGCTGGGCCAGGAGAGCGAACGAGTTCGGCAGGCGGCCGGACCAGGCTGCCGCGTTGGTGCCGTCCTGCGGGCGCCAGAAGGGTTCGGCGTACTCCTCGAGAACTTGCAGGTGCAGCCCGGCGGCGGTGATCGCGGTGACGATGTGGCCTAGGTTCCATTGCCATTCGCGGGCACCGTTGCCGGGGAACGTGTCGTTGACGTGTGACTCGGCGAAGTAGCTGCGGTCCGGCCGGATCCGCGGCTCGTCCTCGTCCCAGGTCCACAACGGGACGGCCGGGTGGGACTCGTACACGAACAGGTGGCCACCCGGCCGCAGTACCCGCGCGACGTCCCGCGCCCAGGCGGCGATGTCACGCATCCAGATCAGTGCGCCCTTGCCGGTGTAGACGAGGTCGACGGACGCGTCCCGCAGCGGTACGCCGGGAACCTCGGCCACGACGTACCGACAGGCGACACCCACATCCTGCGCCCGCCGCTGCGCGGCACCGGCCGCCACGGAGCTGTAGTCCACGCCCACGACGCTCCTGGCACCTGCCTTCACCAGTGCGACGTCATCCAGCCCATGTCCGCTCTGGAAGTGCACCACCACCGGTCCGTCGGCCAGCACAGGTGCCAACAACTCCTGCTCCCGCGCGAACAACCTGCCGTCGCCACGAGCCTCCTCAAGCAGTACGTCGTACTCCCGAACATGCTTCGTGGAAGCCTGCTCCCACGCGGCCCGATTACCCGCCACCACCTCATCCATACCCATAGTCAGCCCGACAGACCGACTTCGAGCAAGCGCATTTCACTCGTTGTGGAGGACTTCGGCGATGGTGGTGCGGGCGGCTCTGCGGGCGGGGAAGTAGGCGCCGGCGGCGGAGATGAGGATGCCAGCGAGGACCAGGAGCGCGAGGAGTCCGGCGGGGTAGACGTGGAGCATGAAGTCCGGGAGTTCTATCTGGGCTCCGTTGGCCATGGCGGGGACGACCAGGCGGTGGGCGAGGATCCCGATGGGGATGCCCAGCAGGCCTCCGACGGCTCCTAGCGCGATCATCGAGGTCACGACCATCAAGGTGACCTGTGCGGGCGTCATACCGATCGACTTGAGCATGCCCAGGTCGCGGCGGCGTTCGCGGGTGTTGAGTACGACGGTGTTGAACACACCGAGCGCCGCAACGGTCCCGAGCATCAGCGTGAGCAGTACGACGGTCGCGAGTACGACGGCCACGAACGTGCCGGCGTCCTGCCCCTCCGTCTCCTGCAGCCCGGAATCCTTCGCCTGCACAGCTTTGACTACCGCATTCAGGTCCGTCCCGGGCTTCACGTTGATCTCGTAGATGTTCGCCCGCAGCTCGGGTGCGATCAGCGCGAGCGTCGCCCAGTTGGACAGCACCTCGTCGCCGGAGTTGTACATCGCCTTCCCGACAATCTGCGCCCGTACGCTCTTGCCGTTCGACTGCAGCGTGATCGTGTCGCCGACCGCCAGACCGCGCTGCCGCAGGAAGCGTTCCGACACGACCACCTGTCCCGGGCCGTCGAACCAGCGCCCGGCGAGCATCCGGTAGCCGATCTGATCGAAGTCCCCGCGGTAGAACGACACGTGGAGGTCTGTCTGCGTACCTGCGAGCCGCATCTCCAGGTTGGCCATCGCCGCCACCGACGTGACGCCAGGCGCAGAACGTAGTACGGCCTCGTCCTCGGCATCGGTCAGCTTCGCACCTGGTGGCGCACCTGGTCCCTCTGGCCCGGAGCCGTTCGGACCAGCGAAGATCGTCAGATCAGTAGCACCCGCTCGACTCGCAGCGGTCTGGTACGTCGTCAGCGACTTCCCCAGCCCCACCGCCAGCGTCACGCTGGTGACTCCGAGCACCACAGCTGCCAGCGTCAACGCCGTACGCCCAGGACGAGCGAACGGCAGGCCCAGACCCAGACTGACCGGCCTAGGCAGCCGGGTCCCGCCCAGCCACCGCTGCACCCGCAGACCTCTCCCGGCTCGCGGTGCGCTCCCAGCACTGATCGCCTGCGCTGCCGACAGGCTCCGGGCCTTCAGTGCCGGCAGGAATGCGGAGAGCGCAACGAGCGCAGGTACGCCGAGCAGCGTGGCTATGTCGACCCAGATCGGGACACTGGTTCCGCCGGCGCCGTAGTTCTCGAAAGCCCTTGTCAGAAGGGATGTGGCGAGTACGTTGCCTAGGACAACACCACCGGCGCACCCGACGACAGCGGGGATCGAAATCATCCCGAGGTACACCATCATCACCTGTGTCGGCGTGAACCCCAGTGACTTCAGCACACCGATGTGCTTGAACCCTGCGACCACTGCACCGCTGACTACGTTCGCCACGATCAGTACGGCGACAGCGAGCCCTAGCCAGCCGAACACCATCAGGAACGGCACGAACGTGTTCGGCTGACCCGCTGTCAGCGCCCGCAATGCCAGGTACGACTGCGTACCGAGAAGGGCGTCGCTGGGCAGTCCTGCTGTCACAGCCTTCTGCCCAGCCGTGACCTCCGCGTTGGTGGCGGCGTGGGCGAAGCGGTACAGCATCTGCGTCGACGTCGGGTGCAGTGCGTTCATTTGTTCCGGCGTGACCCACGCGTCGGCCGACTGACTCACGCTGTACGCGAACCCGACGATGGTGAGCGTCTGACCGGCGGCGGTCACCGTTCCGTCCAGCTGCGGCGTACCGCGACCACTGGACTCGGTCGGGTTCCGGTTGAGCACGATCTCGCGGGGCTTGGTCGCCCAGCGGCCCTTCCACACGTTGAGCCGGTCGACGGAGCCGCCGGGATCCGCACGCCCCACAGTCACCAGTGACCCCATCATCTGGGACTGAGCGAGCTCGAGCGTCGCCTGCGGGAACGGTCCGCCCACAGCCGCCGCACTGCGCGCCGCCTCTGTCAGCTGCGCATCAGTCACCTTGCTGCGGTCGTACGACGCAGTCAGCTGCGAACCGCTCTGTTTCGCGTACGCCCGGTCGAACGGACCACTCGACGCAGCCAGCAGGCCCAGTGCGACGACGATCATCGTCGTGGAGAGCAGCACGACCACAGCGATCACCACGGTCTGCACGCGGCGCCGTCGTACGGCTGCACGCGCTACAGGCCACACGGCGCTCACGCCGTACGCTCCAGGCTGCGTTCGCCGTCGATCTGCCCGTCGACGAAGTCGATGACCCTGCTGGCGCAGCGTGTCGCGAGCTGCTGGTCGTGTGTCACCAGCAGGAGCGTCTGGCCGATCTGGTTGAGGTCCAAGAGCAGGTCCATCACCTGCTCGCCGGCACGGGTGTCGAGCGCACCTGTCGGTTCGTCGGCGAGGAGGATGGCTGGACGGTTCATGAGCGCACGGGCCACTGCGACTCGTTGCCGTTCACCACCACTCAGCTGCGAGGGGTAGGTGTTGCGGCGACCGGCTATGCCGAGCTCCTCGAACAGCTCGAGCGCGCGCGTCCGTGCGTGCGCGGCCGACGTACCAGTGAGCTGTGCGGCCAGTGCGACGTTGTCGAGCGCCGACAAGTCGTCCAGCAGGTTGAAGAACTGGAAGATCATCCCGATCCGTCGCCGCCGGAACAGCGCCAGCCCTTTCTCGTCCAGCGCGCCCAGGTCGTCGCCGTGCACCACGACGGACCCTGACGTCGGCCGGTCCAGCCCGGCGACCATGCTGAGCAGTGTCGACTTGCCGCTACCGGACGGTCCCATCACCGCGACCGCCTCACCGGCGTGGATCTCCAGCGACACTCCGTCGAGTGCGGCGGATTCGCCGTACTCCTTGCGTACGGCGGTGAGCTGTACGACCGCCTGTCCGTTGTCCTCCGTCATGCTGCTCACGCTAGGGCCGGTGAGTGTGTGGTGACGTCAGCCTGCCGGGCTAATGTCGGTGGCGCGTCATCCTGGAGATGTACGGCGGTGCGCCTGGCGGATGATGCGGTTTGGGGAACGGCTTTGGGACAGTGGGTCTCGTGATGTGGTTCCTTGTGGTGCTGCTGGCGGTGGTCGCCGGTGTACTCGCGCTCGCCTATGTCCGGGCTCGGCGTGTTTATGGTCGCGCGCTAGAAGAGCGCGGGTGGTTGCTGGAGCGGGAACGCGAGACGGCGACGCGCACCGCGGTCGACGCCGAGCGGGCGCGGATAGCGCACGACCTGCACGACATCGTGAGCCACAACGTCAGTGTCATGGTCATCCAGACCGGTGCGGCCCGGCAGGTGCTGGCAACCGAGCCAGAGCAGGCTGAGGCTGCTCTACTCGCAGTAGAAGCCGCAGGTCGCGACACCATGGCTGAGCTGCGCCATCTGCTCGGGTTACTCGCACCGAAGGCCTCGGGTGACGACGACGACGCCCTGGCGCCGCAGCCGAGTCTGACTCGTCTGAGCGAGCTCATCGACCGCATCGCGTTTGCTGGTCTACCTGTCGAGGTACGGATCTCCGGAGACCCCTACCCGCTACCGGGCGGCGTCGACGTCACGGCGTACCGCATCATCCAAGAGGCGCTCACCAACGCCCTCAAACACGGCGACGGCGTCACGGCCAACGTGACCGTCCGCTACGCGCCTCACGCACTGCGGGTCGAGATCCTCAACTCCGGCCCGAGCGTCCTGACTGGCAGTGGTCGCTCGGCGGTCCCTGACGGCGAAGGGCGCGGGCTCCTCGGCCTCAAGCAACGCGTTGCCGTGTACGGCGGCCAACTCGACGCCCGCCGGCGCCTCGGCGGGGGCTTCCGCGTCCGCGCCAAGCTCCCGCTGGAACGCCCGTGACGCGCGTGGTGATCGCGGACGACCAGGCCCTGGTACGCACCGGCTTCCGAATGATCCTCACCGCCCGCGGCATCGAGGTCGTCGGCGAGGCCGCAGACGGCGCCGAAGCAGTGGACGCCGTACGACGCCTGCACCCGGACGTCGTCCTGATGGACATCCGCATGCCCACCATGGACGGCCTGGAAGCCACCCGCCGCATCCTGGCCACCCCGACCGACTGCCGCGTCCTGATCCTCACCACGTTCGACCTGGACCGCTACGTGTACGCCGCCCTGGCCGCCGGCGCCAGCGGCTTCCTCCTCAAGGACGTGACGCCCGAACACCTGGCCGCAGCCGTCCACCTGGTCACCACCGGCGACGCCCTCCTGGCCCCCTCCATCACCCGCCGCCTTGTCGAACGCTTCGCCACCCCCGCAGCCGCCCAACCCGCCATCCACCGCGACCTCTCCAACCTCACACCCCGCGAACTGGAAGTCCTCACCCTCATGGGCCAAGGCCTCTCCAACGCCGAAATAGCCACCGCCCTCACCCTCAGCGAAGCCACCGTCAAAACCCACGCCGCCCGAATCTTCGCCAAACTGTCTCTCCGAGACCGCTCCCAAGCCGTCGTCCTCGCCTACGAAACCGGCCTGGTGACCCCCGGCGATCGGTGAACGGTTGCCGGGTGGCTTCCGAATCAACTAGATTCACCGGACTTTCTCAGCCACCGAAATCGGGTCGCCATGCGTGATGAAGCTGAATGCATTCTGTGTGCGGCGCGCGGATCCCTCCGCCGTCGCTTCAGCAAGGAAAGCTACGGCATCGCGGAGTGCCTGACCTGCGGACTGGTGCAACTCCAGCCCACGCCGACTCCGGAAACCCTCCGCGCCCTGTACGAGACGGATGCGTACTTCGGCGGCGTGGGTTCCGGCTACTCGGAGTACGAGAGCCAGGAGCCGGAGTACCTCGCGACCTTCCGCGAGGACATCCGGCGCATCGCCGAGTTCGTCCCGACCGGGAAGGTGCTGGAGGTGGGCTGCGGGTACGGCTACTTCCTGCAGTGCGCGCTGGAGGCCGGGTACGACGCCTACGGCATCGACCTCTCACCCTCCGCGGTCAAGTGGGCGTCGGAGCGCATGCCGGACCGGGTCTTCTGCGGCTTGCTGGAGGAGGTGCCGGAGATCCAGGAGCAGCAGTACGACGTGATCTTCGGATCGCACCTGATCGAGCACCTCGTCGAACCGGGCGCATTCCTCGAGCGCGCCGGCCGCCTGCTCCGGCCGGGCGGCGTGATCGTCCTGGTGACACCCAACATCGGAAGCCTGCTGTCGCGAGCGTCCGGCCGACGCTGGGTGTCGTACAAGATCCCCGAACACGTCAGCTACTACGACCCGCGCACGATCACCGACCTACTGAACCGCACAGGCTTCGCCGTCCACGCCGTCGACAGCGCCTACCAGTACTACGCACTCCCGTTCGTCGCCACCCGCGTGCGTGAACTCTTGCACCCGCTGTCCCGTCTGATCCCACCCGTCGAGCGCCTCCCCGCCCTGAACAAGCGCCGAATCCGCGTCACCAGCGGCTCCATGCGAGTCATAGCGGTCAAGTAACCTCGGTTGTGAAGGAAAACAACCAACTGCTCGCCTGGGCCACCGCCACGATCGGCCGACAACTCCACAAAGCCCACCCACTACACGCCGACCAAGGCCCGTGGCGTCTCGACGTCGCTGGTCGGCCCGAGCAGTACGTCTTACGCGCGCCCACACCGCGCGTCGACGCACCCATGATCGCCACCGGCGCCAGCGCACTACTGGTGGCTGAGAAGCACAGCCTGCCCGCTCCGCATCTGGTCGCCGCGGATCTCTCAGGCGAGAAGGCCGGCGTACCTGCGTCTCTCGAGACCCTCGTCTCCGGCACCACCGCCTGGCCTGTCGGAACACCAGCCAGCCTCCGAGCCGCCGGCGCCGCGCTGGCCCGCCTACATGCTGTCGCCATGCCTCCGCAGGAGCACCTGCCCTTCCGCCCGCGCCCCATAGCCGTAGACGACTTCGCCGCCGACCGCCGTACAGGCCGTATGCCGACAACCCCTCTCCTCCAGAAGGCCGACGACCTCGTGACCACCTACGGCCTGCCAGCTGAGGACACCGTCTACCTCCACGGCGACGTCTGGCCCGGCAACCTCGTCTGGGACGGCGATGGCGTCGCAGCCCTCATCGACTGGAAGACCGCCGGAGTAGGCGCCCCCGGCGTAGACCTGTCCGAGCTCCGCAAGCAAGTAGCCATCACGTTCGGCCCGGACGCACCCGCCCACGTCCTCACCGGCTGGCAACAGGCCACCGGCCGCACGGCCGACCACGTCGCCTACTGGGACGCCGTAGCAGCCCTCAACACCCCAACCACCCTGGCAGACTGGGCCACCACCCGCCGAGACGAGTTCCTAACCCAGGCCCTCACCCACCTGCCATGAGCCGGTGACCCACCAGAAGACGACGCCGGGCGGCTCCCATGTCAGGAAGCCGCCCCGGAGACTGGCGGAGGATACGAGATTCGAACTCGTGAGGGGTTGCCCCCAACACGCTTTCCAAGACCGTCATCCGAGATTCGGCGGTGATCGCTTGCCCTCGTTCAGGCGTGGAGTTCCTGCCCGGCGGACTGTCGCGGACGGTGTTGGACGATGGCGGATGAGACCCACTTTGAGACCCTTTCGCGGTCGCCATGCCCCTATGTTTCAGCCGCTCTTCTGCTGGAACATAGGGGCAGTTCGGGTCCGGCTGAGTTGGCAGCAGCCGAACCCTGGTGGGACACCTGGGACATCGGACAAGGCGCGCTGTCCCAGGCGTTTGCGCAGGTCAACGCGAGAACTGGGACAGTGGGACACCTGGGACAGCCGCAGCTTGGGAACACGAATCGGAGACGGCTGGGGGGCCGTCAGCCCGATGGGCATCTCGAACCGCCGACCTTCCGCTTTTCAGTTCGATAGGGGCTCGAAGCATGGGGAGCGGCGCAGTTGCCGGACGAGCCCGACCGGTCGAGTACGGCCGTCGCCGGTGCCTGGTGAGGCTGAACCAGTCGCTGGACTCGAAAGCGATCTGGTGAGCTGCTTCGGTAACCGTGACTGTCGTGATGTGGGGCCTTCGGTCATGGAAGCCGCACCTGACCAGGGCTTGGTCCCTCGGCCCAGGCTCGCCGCAAGGACATGCCGACTGGTTACGTCAACCGGTGGTCATATCGCCAGCTGTGCGCGATCCTGTTCGGCATGATCGAACGCAACAGTCGGCCCGATGGCGATGTGATTTCCTAATGTGGTTCACAGTCACTCCGCCCAGGCAGTACGCGCAGATCCGCCCTAATGAATGCATCTTGGTCTCAGACAATTGGGACGATTACAAATATAAGACCCAGTTCTATCTTGTATATGATGACAGTCAGGGGCAGCGGCACGAGATCGGGCAAGTCAAGATCGGTCGATTTGGGATGAATGAAAACGACCCGCGCCCGCTTATTCCATCGAGGTTTTCCGATCTGTCGCCGGATTTCTTCTCGGTGGGGCAGGATGCCAGCTACTACGAAACCATTGACGAGCTGGGTGATATTGGGCAAGAAATCATGGCTGCCCTCAATGACATCGCCGCGGATGAATCATTGTTTGGGCGCGCACTTGACGAAGATGTCACGGGTATATCCCTGCTGCGATCGGTCACCAGAGCGACGGTTGAGGGACAGTTTAAGCGCCTCGCCACCGGGGGTGCGCGTCTGTCGCCTTACTACTTCCGATTTACCATGCCGCCAGTTGGGGATGGCCGTCCATGGGGACCGACGCTCTCATTCAATGTGGAGCCGAACTCAGATCCGCCGACGAATATCCATGTTCTGGTAGGGCGGAATGGCGTAGGAAAAACGCGACTATTGGAATGCATGACGCGAGCAGCCGTTGACGCTGAAAGCAGAGTTACGGAGGTTGGCTACTTCTCATCCGAGGGGGTCGCGCGGAAGAATCCATTCGCCAATCTTGTGTCGGTGAGCTTCAGTGCTTTCGACTTGTTTGAACCTCTACCTTCGCATAGGAACAAGTCAGGTGGCATGGACTACGTCTATGTTGGCTTGAAGCCGGTTCGTACCACCAATGACGACAAGGCTCTACCGCCCAAGGCGCCAACTGCATTAGCGCGAGAGTTTGGACTAAGCCTCCGCGTCTGCTTGCAGGGGGCTCGGAAGCCTCGGTGGAGACGAGCTCTTCAGATACTCGAATCGGACCCGATATTCAGCGATGCAGATGTCTCAAGCCTCGCCGAGCAGGCCATAGATGATGAAGACGAGTTGAGAGTTCGTGGCCGCGAGTTGTATAAGAGCCTTAGCTCAGGGCACAAGATCGTACTATTGACGATCACAAAGCTCATCGAGCACGTGGACGAGGGTTCGCTCGTTTTGCTGGATGAACCTGAAGCGCACCTGCATCCGCCGCTACTTTCGGCATTCATTCGAGCGCTCTCTGACTTATTGATCAATCGAAATGGTGCGGCCATCGTGGCAACGCACTCGCCGGTCGTGCTTCAGGAGGTGCCTAGAACCTGTGTATTCAAGCTGCATCGGTCCGGGTACCAAGTGTCGGTCGATGAGCCGGATATTGAAACATTTGGGGAGAATGTCGGTACGCTCACTCGTGAAGTCTTTGGCTTGGAGGTCACTCGATCTGGATTCCATCGAATGTTGTCTGACCTTGTCAGTCAAGGTTTGAGTGCTCCCGAAATACGCCAGAGATTTGGCGGAGCGCTGGGAAGTGAGGCAGAGGCGATAATTCAGGCAATGGTGGTAAGTCGGAGGGGGAATAGTTAGTGCAAAAATTGGTGCCGCCAGCCCACCTAGATCCAACCGAAGTGTTCAAGTTGTGTATCCGCCGGATACGAGATGATGGCCTCCGTCGTCGGATGTTGTCTGTTGTGCACGAAATAGCGCCAGCGAGTGCTGCCTACGCGGCCGCCGCTAACGTCGCCGCGGTCTATTTGCTGACTGATGCGGACTTCGACCTGACCGGCGTCACTAGGACTGAAATGTCTAAACTCTATGAGCTCAAGTTTGCCGCGAAAGGCTCCGCCGGCAGAAGGATCTATGATGAGATCAAACTGGCTCCCAGGTTTGGTCGCTGTCCGCTGTGTGGTCATCGTGACGTGAGCACTCTCGATCATCACCTACCGCGGGCGCGCTATGCGGCTCTGGCTGTTGCGGCACTCGATTTGATTCCCGCCTGTGGCGAGTGCAACATTCGCAAAGGGTCCTTTGTGCCAGCAACTGCTGAGCAGCAGACTTTGAACCCGTATTTTGACGACGTGGGGAATGAGGTTTGGCTCCATGCGACGGTGGCTGAGTTGGACCCTGTCGCATTCGAGTTCTTCGCGGGTCGCCCGGCGAATTGGAGTTCGGTTTTATGTGACCGAGTGAGCCACCATTTCCGATTCTTCGGACTCGCTGAGCTGTATTCGGTTCAAGCAGCTCAGGAATTTGCAAATATTCGGTACGACTTGACGCTAATATTGAAGGCTGGAGCCACGCCCGAAGATATGCAGGCACACCTCAGCAGGCAGGCAACTAGTCGCAGCCAGCATCACTCCAATAGCTGGCAGTCTGCGACCTATTCGGCTATGGCTTCGTCAGTCTGGTTCTGCTCGGGTGGTTGGCTGACCTAGCGATCCTGTCGCTTGCATCTGGTGCCGTCGGCCGTCTTCGCCGACCGCCGTCGACGCGCCTTGACCGGCGATCACGTTCGCGACGTTCGGCGGGCGGTACTGGTCGCTCTTCTGTACCTTTCCGTCTCGCTCGATCGGTCGGCCGTCGGCGTCAAGCTTTGTCATATTGGCTTTGTGGATCTCGACGAGAACGGCGTCAAGGTCGATTCCATAGCTGATCGCCGTTCCGTACGTCGCGTACACGACGTCCGCCAGCTCGTGAGCGATTTCGACCAGGTCGCCACCCCGAGCTGCTTCCGCCGGTTCGTATGGACATTGCCGAACGGGTCGGTGGCCTGCTCTGGGCGGAGCCGAAGGCCAAGGCCGGGAAGAAGTCGAAGCGCAAGAAGCGGAAGAAGGGCCGTCGTGACGATGGTCCGGAAGGGCTGCCAGTACCCGCCTGAGAGGGGGCCGTTGAGACCCTCGTTGAGACCCTGGGACATGAAGAGGGGCCGGACGCTCAGCGTCCGGCCCCCCAGGAGGTGGTGGCGCAAGAGTCCCGCACAGCGCCCTGAACGGGGGGTTATTTATGGCGGGTGACT